>NZ_OZ217341.1:1985000-2141924 GCF_965111725.1 Streptococcus mitis
TTCGTTTGCGATATCAAAGTCAAGTTGACCTGCCTCTAGCTCTTCTAAAAGCTCTTTCAAGCCTGCTTGAATCTTTTCTGACTCATTCAAACTCAAAATACCCGTCTGACCCAACATCTGAACGTGGGCTAAAGAACCAATCAAGTCAAATTTAGCTAATTTCTGGTCAAAAGATATACTCGCACCAAAGCGCTCTACCCAGTCTTCGACAGTACCTTCAAAGCGACCACCCCATAATTTTGTATTCTTAGCCATATCACATCCACCTCTCTAGTCAATCGCCCTATTTGGCGCTTTTTTGAACCTCAGAATGAACCTTAGTTGGAAGTCCCCACAACTTAATAAAGCCAACAGCCGCATCTTGGTCAAAGGTATCTGCACTAGTATACGTCGCCAAATTTTCATCGTAAAGTGAATTTGGTGATTTCCGAGCCACGACCTGAGCGCTCCCCTTATACAGTTTGACTTTTGCAGTCCCATTGACAACTTTTTGAGTCTCTTTAATATAAGAAATCAAGGCTTGTGTAGCCGGACTAAACCACAAAGCATTATAAATGAGATTTGATAATTCATTTTCTATGATTGGTTTAAAATGAGCCACTTCTCTCACAAGCGTCAAGTCCTCAATTTCCTTATGAGCTGTCAGCAGAGTCACTGCACCTGGACACTCATAGATTTCTCTTGATTTAATCCCAACCAAGCGATTTTCCACGTGATCAATCCGTCCGACCCCATGTTTCCCAGCTATTTCATTGAGTTTTTGAATCAAATCTGCCAATTTTAACCCTTCTCCATTGAGGGAAACTGGAACACCTTCACTAAACTCAATCTCAATGTATTCTGGCATATCTGGAGCTTGCTCTGGAGAAGTTGTGATGCCAAAGGCTTCTTCTGGAGCCTGATTCCATGGATTTTCCAAAATACCACACTCATTGGCACGTCCCCAAAGATTTTGGTCGACAGAGTAGGGATTGTCAAGGTCAGCAGGAACAGGTACCCCATTTTCCTTGGCATAATGAATTTCTTCCTCCCGAGACCATTTCCATTCACGAACTGGCGCAATCACTTTTAAATTGGGATCCAAGGCTGCAATCGATACTTCAAAACGTACTTGGTCATTCCCCTTACCTGTACAACCATGAGCAATTGTAGTCGCTCCTGTCTGATGCGCGATTTCAACCAATTTTTTAGAAATCAGAGGGCGGCTCAAGGCAGATACCAAGGGATACTTTTGTTCATAGTAGGCATGTGACTGAAGAGCCACTAGCACATAATCTGTAGCAAATTCGTCCTTAACATCAATGACATAAGATTCGACTGCCCCAACCTTGAGAGCCTTATCATGGATGAAATCTAAGTCTTTCCCCTCACCCACATCCATACAAACTGCAACAACATCATAGTCTTTCTTTAACCAGGTAATAGCAACTGATGTGTCTAAACCGCCAGAATAGGCCAAAATTACTTTTTCTTTACTCATATTCTTTTCCTTCTTTCTATTTTTCAATGGACGCTTTAAAGGCATCCTCAATGAGTTTGTCTAATTCTCCAGACTCCTTCAACTTTTGAATGGTTTTATCGACTGCTTCTTTCAATTCCTTACTATCTTTTTTCATAGCGACCGCGTAGGAATCATCTTGCTCTTTTTCAAAATTGAGGTCTGCGATTGCTAAATCAGGATTATTTTCCACAAATCCCTTGGCAACTGGTTCTTCAAAGATAACGGCATCCACTTGTCCTGATTTTAAATCTGTAATTAAATTCCCATTTTTAGGCAGAGATACGAGGGATGAATTTTGTAGCAAATCTTTCGCCATCGTTTCTTGAATCGAACCTTTCTGCGCTCCAACCTTTTTCTGCGCCAAGTCGTTGACAGACTGATAAGTGGCCAAGTCAGATTTTTTGACAATGAGCTTATTTTTTGCAGTATAGTAGGGAGTTGAAAAATCGAACACTTTGCTCCGTTCATCTGTCTTAGAAACACCAGATATGGCAAGATCGGCTTTTCCTGATTGAACACTAGCCAATACATTGTCAAAACTCATAGGAGATAGTTCCAATTCGACACCTAGTTCTGTTGCGATAGCCTTGGCTAATTCGATATCTGAACCCACAATCTGATTTTTCCCATCAACCACTTTTTGGTATTCAAATGGAGCAAAATCTGGATTAAGGGCTACAACCAATTTTCCTTTGGACTTGATGGCTTCAATTCCAGCCGATTGATTGTTACTACAAGCAAATAGTAGGGGGAGCATCACTAAACCAAACATCGTCATCAACACCTTCTTCATCTTATTCATAACAAAGCCTCCTTTATGTTTATTCCTTTTGTTTGTATAAATAATACACCTATCTTCATCCTTTGTCAAGCCTAAATTGTAATTTTTTTCAATTTAAAACAGAAAAACCTAGGAAAATTACATAAAAATGTCATTCCTAGGCGTATTTATGCTATTTCTCTCTGAAAAACATGAGTATTCAGTCAGTCAAATGAAGCTGAATGAACTCATTTTCCCTCGCCCAATTCAATAATCCGATGACATTGTTGGGCTACATAAGCATCGTGGGTCACGATAATGACTGTTTTCCCCTCGCGATTCATCTCTAAGAGAAACTTCAAGACCAAATCTCTATTTTCAGGATCCAGAGAACCTGTTGGTTCATCGGCTAAAATCAGCTGGCTGGGTTTTAAGATGGCTCTAGCAACTGCAATTCGTTGTTGTTCGCCACCAGACAACTCGGAGACCTTTTGGTGCAAAGTAGCTGACAAACCTACTCTCTCTAAAATCTCTTCCACCTTTTTGAGCTTGTCTTTCTTAGGCAATTTCACATATTTCAGCGCCAGCATGAGATTGTACTCGACCGTCTCATCATCAATCAGGGCAAAATTTTGAAACAGATAAGAGATATGTTCACGGATTATTGTTTGCGACTTAGCAGAATTGACCGCTAGATTTGTCTGACCAAAAATCTCATACCGTCCGCTATAATCACCATCTATCAAACCTAATAAATTTAACAAGGTCGACTTACCACTACCACTTTTTCCAACAATGGCTACCAAATCCCCCTGATCAATCCTGAGAGACAAGTGATCCAAAATCACTTTTCCCCCAATGGTTTTGGTAATATTTTCCAACTCAATCATAAGATGCCCCCTTTCAATAACTCTACTAGACTTCTTTTCTCCATCCTAGAAGCCAAGGCTAGCACAAATAGTATATCCAGACATGTAAAGCCTGCAAACAGCAGAAGCGGCAAGAGCGCATGGGCAAAGAAAATCAAGACTAGAAGAGGCAGACTATAGCCCAGCAAGAGCAGAACGAGGAGAGGACGGTAGCGATCGACCAGTTTCCACCCCATAAACTTCTTGGTAATGATATCCCTGCGCTTCAACAAGAAAGTAGTAACGAGTAAAAAGTAGGAGACAATCATACTGAGAAGAGCAAATAAGGCAAAAAGAACGTTAAAATTACGAACAGAATCCCGATAGGTATCAACTATCCCCTCTTGAATTGCTTGAATCGATGAAAATTTTAAATAATTTCCATCTGACAATTTCTCAACTAACTCTGTAATCTCTTTTTGATGTTGAACCGTATTTTCAATTTTAATCGGATTATTTAAGCCAGTTGTTGACAGGGAGGCTTTCTCATCCCACATCATATCAGAATCATTGACCAAGCTAATAATTGGATTGGAGAGATTTTCCTTTCGCTTATCACTATATGGGAAAAATGACCAATCTCCTTCATAATAGGCAATCTCGACATCCATCTCCTCTATCGTTCGTTTTTGCTGCTCTTCATACTTCATCGAATGAAAGGCAATTAACTTCCCCAAGAGCTGATTTTTATCTTCTTCACCTTTCGTACTTGCTGGCATCAAAAGAACTTTTTTAATACCGGTATCTGGTAGCTTGAATCCCTTGCTCTTTAGAAAATTGCGATTGGCATAGTAAACATCCACCGTATCTGTTAACTGATATTGCTGAATCTGTTCTGATTGGACAAAATTTTTTACAGGAAGACTGCTACTCTGCACATAGCCCGCCTGCGTTTTTTCTACCAAATCCTGATAAAATCGATAGAAATAATCTGTAGATTTCCCTGACCCTGCTAGCTCTTCTTGCCACAGATTATCATTGAGTTTGAAGGTTTCTAAGGTCAGGTAATTTCCTTGGCTTACCCACTGTTGCTGATAAGCAAGTTCTTTGTTTTCTTGTTCTAGACTTCTGCCCACCCCAATCAGTAAGGCTGTCAGTAAAATAGTTGTCCCTATTTTCATCACATAATTGAAGATAAGACCAAGTTTGACAGATGAAAAACCCTTCAACATGGAGCTGACTGTCATTTTCTGAATCATCAGGTAGGTCAGCCAACTGATGAACAAATACAACTGTAAAAGCAGAAATTGGGATAAGAGTAAACTTGGGAACAAAAGTTTTGGTCTGTAGTCCAGCACTAAAAATAGTCCCAAGTCAATGACAAGACTTCCACCCAAGAGAAGATAAAAATTAGTCTTTACAAAACCAGCTAAAATCGCCCTGCTTTGGAAACCAAGTAACTTTTGAACCCCCACTCGTTTCATCTCCATCATCGGCTGATAAACTGTCATTAAAATCACAAGTAAGATTGCCAAGATAAAGATAATGATAGATAGTAACAACTCTTGATTTAGCACTCCAACCTGACTTCGGTAAGTGGGTTCTAATAAAATCGTCTTATCTATCTGGAAAAAATCACTCCACTTTTGTAGAATGGTATCGCGATCTATCTCTTTGCTGGAGGTAATCATGTAGCGCCCATTTACAGTATGGGATTTATCCTCAATATAAGATTGGAAGGTCTGGAGTCGAATGAGTTTCACCTTTAAAAAGGTGGGAATGGTTCCTAGATTATTGGGAAGATCCTGGTTGCTGTAGACCCCCTTCTCATTCTTTGAAAAATCAAGAGAAGTCAGACCGAACTCCTGATAGGGGAAGGTTTCCTTATTAAAAACACCAGCCTTGACGGCTTCATCGCCATTATCTACTTTGATAATAGAGACCTTGTCTTGATTTGCAACCTCTTCAAAAAATTGGAGAATCGTTTCTGTCGGTTTAGTGACATCTTTCAAGTACAAGTCAAATGAATAGGTTGTCTTGCCCATCTCCTGAATCCGCACTATTTCACGTGTAACATTTACATTCAGGACAAAAAATGTAGTACACAGCAAGAGCAGGAGCATACAAAGATGACTGATTTTTTTCATAGAGATACCTCCCGTGAAGAGACGAAAGCGAGATAGGTGCAGGTACTTTTTATTTTTTACTAAATTTTAAGTAGGTGTAAATAAATCCTGCACTTATAGCCAGAGTTATCCACCATTTAAAATCAATATGCAAAAGTGAAAAGATTACAAAACTGATGAACAGCGAGGCTAAAATATAAACAATGATTAAAATTTTATTTTTCATAGGAATTGCCTTTCTGAATGGATTCTAGTGTTTACAGCTCATTTGTAAAGTTTACAATAAGCCACTAGGGCAATTGTCTCTCAGAATGTCCTTTTATCTGTCAATAATCCGAGAAAATCTTGTCGTTTCAAGTCGGAGAAATGTTTGGTAGAAAGACTTCCTTTTTGAAGTCCATCATCTCTAACCTGCAAATAATAGCTATGTTGGCTTGTTTTAATTGTCAAAAAATCGCCAAATACAAAAACTTTTTTCCAGTTACGAATCTCAAATTCTTTTATCTCTGATTTTGGAATGCGGATAAGTCCTTGTCGCAAATCACGATGATGCTCACTTGTGAAAGTCATCCCATTTCCAAGATTTCTTATCAGTAGTTCATCTGGAGTCACCATCACCAGCGCTATTTTAGTTAAGAAAATTTCAACTGTTGGTGGTAAAATCGCTAGATTAAACCAAGGGTGTAAGTAGCGATAAGCTAAGAAATAGTGAGGTTCCTCACCCAATCCTAATTGTTTATACAAGTTCTTGACTTCACTATCTAACCTCGCTTCAAAAGACACATCCGAATGCTCTTCTTCCTTCCTCTGATTAAAATAACGCATCCAGACTAGGAAACCGATAAAGGCTAGGACAAATATTCCTGATAAGAGATATTTTAAATTGTAGTTCATCACTTAACCTCCTGATTAACTTTTCCGCCTAAAACAGAGGCCTATTTATTTTGAAAATAGTTCCATAACAACTTTAAATAAGACGGGTGTCATTAAAATGAGGATGATTCCTATTACAAATATCATGACTACTCTAAAAAGCTCCTTATTTTTAAACATTTTTCCACCCCTTTTCTAGTTACATCATAATTCTTTGCTGAATACAAAGTTAAGGGCGCTGTAGTTGTTAACGCTTACACAATCCCTACTTTACCTATATTATAAATCAACATATATAACCTGTCAAGCAATTAAAGAAAAATATTAAATATTTTCAAGTAGTTTCAGTCTTGAATACAATCAAGTTGAAAGGAATACCGTGTGGTTTTTGAATTTTTGAAGTTTCATAGGTCAGTTTGTTGGATAATGTTATAAGAAAATTCATGCTCATCAATAGAAGGCTTAATTCCCCTACAATTACCTGTTTACCTCTGTTATACATTTTAATTTTCTTTAGTCAGCGCAACATCTTTTTATTTTTTGCTGGATTTTAAGTCTGCAAAATAATACTAAACGAAACTAAAATGAATACTCCTTGCTTTTCTTGAGAGTGAAAAAATACAATAAAATGATTGTAGTGATTACCACAAGATACTGACTAATAGACATCGTATTTGAAGCAACAAATACAGGTAAGGAATAAAAAGGAAGAAGTTCAATCGCTTTGATAAACAAATCATTACTAGTATTCATCATAATCGTATTTAATATATTAGGGACAAAGAGTAGTAAAGCTACTAAAATACCAAATACCAAGCCACTTTTCAATTTATATAAATAGAAAATGTAAGATAATAGAAAATAAAATAGGACTAACAAAATTGTATTGACTACAATGGCTACAATAAAATCTAATCCTAAATCACCTGGAACACCCAATTTACTTACGATGACTAGTAACACAATACCATTCAAAGCATAGATAATGGAAACTGAGATGGCATATAGAAAATTGGACAAGACGTAAATCATCCGATTTTTCTGTTGATTATAAAATAAACTGATCGTATTGTGGGAAAAATCCCTGCTAATAATTCGGTTAGCATGTATAACAGCCATTAACATACCGAGCATAGCATAAAAATTTGAAATATGCTTAATACCAAGTGATGTCCCTTGAGTCTTTAGAATAAAGAATGTAACCAGTATAGGCGGTATAAACGAGATAACCAATCCTAGATATATTACGCCTGATGAATATAAATCTCTTATATTTTCCTTAAGAAAATTCAATTTATTTAATTTCATGATTATAACCTTCCTTTATTTTGAACGATTTAGATAAATATCTTTAAGCGTCTCTTTTTTAGTTTCAAAATCAACTACTTTAATAGAGTTTTCGTTAAAAAATTTAAAAAGCTCACTACTTTGAATATTCCCAGACATAGTAATTCTCAATCCCTCTTCCTGAACAATATCCCCAAATTCTTGTTTGGTAATGAAAATGTCTCTATCTGTAGCTGATGAAAAAGCTATCTCAAACAAGCAATTATGACTATCTTTTCCTACTTTTTGAAATGTCAAAAGCCCGTTCTCCAAGAAAAGAACCCTCTCACAAATTTCTTCAATATCTTCTAATTTATGACTCGATATTAAAATTCCCACATTTTCATGTAAAGCTAAGTTTTTTAGAACTGCTAAAACTATTTGTGATGATTCAATATCTAAACCATTAGTCGGTTCATCTAAAATCAATATATCAGGTTCCGTAACGAGAGTTAAAAGCAAAGCTAATTTTTGTTTTGTACCCAAAGAATAGGTCTTTACTTTTTTATTAATAGACTGAGTCAAATCTAACTCTTGAATCAAACTCCCAAATCTTTCTTGATTGTAGTTAACACCATATAAATTTGACAAATATTTTAAATTCTCTAAACCTGTTTTAGATAAAAATAATTTTGGTTCTTCGATTAAATAGCCAACATTATCACTACTTATAATATTCCCTGAAGTCGGCTGATTATTCTGAACAAGAATTTTCATCAATGTACTCTTACCAACTCCGTTTCTCCCTACTAGACCAACAATTTCACCCTTATTAAGTGCGAAATTTATATCTTTGAGAATGGTTGAATGACCATAATTTTTACTTACATTTATAACTTCCATTTTTTAATTCCTCCATTAATATTCTTTAGAATTAAATAACTTATCCTGATATGATTTAGAGCTAAGGTTTAAAGGAATATAAGATTTCTCTCCTTGGTTATACTGACTTAACAAAATAGCAGTATCAATGATACCCGACCATCCTAAGAAATACCCCAATAAGTAATCTCTAGACCGTTCTCCAGTGTAATAACCGTTATCTCTAGCAAAAGCAAAGGCTTTTCTCCAAAAACTATTTGCTAAATTTAAATATCTGGAATCTTCAGTTACAGCATATACAAATAATAGAGATTGCACCATTCCTGCTATTCCGTGACAAACAGAAAAATCAATTTCATCATTTTCTTCTATAACAAAGCTCTTCGCAATTTCAAACAAATCAATTTTTTTATTCAATATAGTACTCATCTCAGCTAAAACCATGAGTAAACCTGCACTACCATTACACCAGCCCTTCCCATACTCAGATGAGTAATTCATCATGTCTAAAACGCTATGAAATATTGAATTACACTGCTCTAAATTTTTCGTTTTATTATTCAATCTAAATTCCGCCCATTTAATCCCCAGTTCCCCATGCGCTATTCCAAATTTTTTGAATTGTCTATTTGTACAATCCAGAAATTTTAATTGATTCTTTATCAAATTTAAATTAGAGTTTAAAAATGTTGATAAAACATGATATACACCAATCTGGTCAGAAAATAAATCGTTAGCATAAGATGATGATGTGTTTGTAAGTAATCTTTTTTCTATTTCTAGAATTTGTTTTTCTTTATAATTTTTTAAAAAGCTTAAAGAATTTATACCAGATATAATAGAACAGTTATTCGCCATTTTATATTGATACAGTATATCTTGAAATTCTTCAAAACCATTAATTATTTTTTCAGCATATTTTTCTCCGCTCTCTAAATGTTCAAAGACAAAAAATATTCCAGCTGAATCGAAAAATGATACCTGAACAACAGAATTATAAGATATCGGAGAGTTTCCATAAACACCAGTTATCCAACCTATTTTTTTAAAGCATTCACTTTCGATAGAATTTTCTATTAAAAATTCCACCATATAATCAATATTCAATGATTCTAAAGAATTGAGTACTTTTTCAAATAAATTAGAGTTTTTCTCCACATTTTTTAGATTATTCCTAAATTTACGTTCAACAGATCTCACATATGAATATCCTTCAGCTATAAATCTTTTATCTATAGCCAATTGTTTTTCTGATGCTTTATCTAATCTACTAAGTAAATTTTCTTTTGGAGAACACTCAAAACATTTTAATTTAAATCCCGAATTACTCTGTAAATAGTTAGAGTTATAATCTATATAAAAGTAAGGAATATCGCCAATCATTAGCATATTATTTTCTTCTGAAATTATTTTTACAGCACCCAAATCAGATGTAATCATCCTAGGAGATTTCATATAATTTAATACTTTATTTTTAAGTACTTCTAAACTAATTAAATTTTCTGGGAATAAACATGCGTCAATTAACAAATAATATTGTGTTGTTGGTCTTAGTACAACCCGCAATTTACATTTCCCATCAGATACAACTTTTCTAATTAAATTCTTAGCTTGAAGAACTTGATGGTACCCTTTTTCATATCCATCAAGAAAGTCTGCTTGACATTCTAAAGTACGAATATCGCTAGCGTTATCAAATAAAAAAGAGGTAGAATGTTTTGTTGACTTAATTTTCTCTTTTACGATGTCCACTCCATCAGATCCAAAATTCTTAATCCTAAAAGACATTTCATTCGTTTCTTGAGGATAAACTGTATTAATACCACCTATTAAAATATCGTGAGGAAATACATTTAACCTTGAAGGAACGATTGAGGTAGTTACTATGGAGTTTTGTAACATCTCATTTTCTACGTCTATTAGATTCCTGATTTCTCTTTTATTTGCAGGTTGAAAGGCAGTCTCTAAATCTATGAAATATGGACGATTATTGTTAAATATAATATTTTCATCATGCAAATCTACTGCTCCTAAACAACTAAAAATAGCAGAACAATAACCCAAGTTAAAATAACTTTTATTAAAATCAGATTCTTTGGCATGACTCTTTACAATATACTCTTGCCAACCATAACTTTTACAATCAATAATATTTGGGACAGGAATAAAATTAAATTTATTTTTAAAATCTAATGCTACTGTAAAGATAGTTCTAACAAGTTTATCAACTGAAAGAGATCTGGGTTTATATATGACTTTCTGTGATTTTTCATTGACAAAACACAAAACTATCTTTCCACCATTATGGGGATCTGAATCCATAGGATATATTTTTACTATGCTTATTTTTTCACCAAATAAAGTTGAGCATAACAACTCATAATCATCATAATAGTGCTTATTAACTGTAAGTATATAATCTGATAGATTTCTTATTGTATTATCTATCAGATTATGAAAAACAGGATAATTGTGAAACCATTCAAAAATACTCTCCTCGTTAAATTGGGAAACATAGGTATTAAAAGCAATAGATGAATTTTTATCTATTGGGTAATTATTTTTTTCCCTAAATTTATGAAATTCATATACAAAGACCTTGTAACTCAACTGCCATAAATTTTTATCAAGTAATTGATAAAAACACTCTTTTAATTGATTTTTTATTATAGGGATATTATCATTTTTCCTAGAAATTTCTTCTAAATTAATATCAAATTGTTTCAACTCCTTTTCAAAAACTTTTTTAAAATACTTGGTTACACACACTTCCATAACAGTCCTCCTAATAAAACATATTTCAACAATCTTAAATAGCCGGAGAAATAAATACAATTGATTTACAAAAACTTCTAAAAACTCCACTTTAAAATCTAAAAATATTAATCATCATTATTTTCTGTTTTTAAATTTTAGGAAATCAATATTATACCGAAGCTCCCATGTCATGATTGAACACTTAAAAATTTATTGATAGTAAAACATGAAAATACAACAATCTTACTTATTAGCCATGTTCGATAACTATTTGAAGCAAGATTAACTGGTTAGAAATTAAATTTTTAACGTCCCAACTAACCATTAGTTTTTAGTTTTCACGTTTTTAAATTCAATTAAAACAAGCCACAACAACATCTATACATTATAGTTAAGAGGAGTCCTAACAAGTCTATTAAATCATAAACCTATAAATTCGCCATATTTGAATTGAATAAATGACTATAAATTCCATCTTCTTTAATCATTTCATCATGTTCTCCCACCTGAACTATTCTACCCTTATCAAGAACTACAATTTTATCAGCCTTTAGCACAGTTTCTAATCTGTGAGCAATAACTATTTTAGTACATTCCAACCTTGAAAGTAAATCATAAACTTTAGCCTGAGTTATATTATCAAGAGATGAAGTGGCCTCATCCATAATTAAAATTTTAGGTCTTGACAGTAGCGCTCTTGCAATATGTATACGTTGTCTTTGACCACCTGACAAGTTCCCTCCCATTTCAGAAACAACTGTATCATAACCTAAAGGCATCGTATCAACAAAATCTAGAAATCCTAATTTTCGACACTTTTCTATTAAAGATACTTTATCACTTATCAAGCCAAAATCTATATTTTCAATAATTCTTCTATTATGCAAATGTGCTTCTTGAGGAATATAACTTATTGATTCTCTTAATTTATACAAATTATATTTATCATATGTTATTCCACCAAACATTATTTGACCACTAGTAGGCTCGAAAAGAGTACATATTATTTTAGCTAACGTACTTTTGCCAGAACCTGATTTTCCAACAAGAGCAATCGTTTCTCCATCTTTGATATCTAAATTGATATTTTCTAAGGCTAATGAACTATCTTTTGTATATCTAAAATCAACATTCTTTAGTACTATTGAACCATCTTTTATTCTTACTGAACTTTCTATAGTACTTTCAACTGGATACTCAAATATATCATCTGATAATTCTATATATTTTGAAGAAACTAGAAAACTAGAAAACGTATTGAAAAGGGAAGTGATTAAAAAAAATAAGGATGATGTAACAGCCTGTAAAGCTACTGCTTGACCCATGCTTAAATGTTCCATCGAAACTAACGATAAGCTAATAAACAGTATTAATAATGGAGCTGAAGTTTGTAAGCTTGAAATAACACCGCCAACAATTCCTTGTTGAAAAATAGTTCTACATTTCACTAAACTAAGATATTCAGAAAATTTACTTTTCCAATCCTCAAAATACTTTTCTGCATATCCACCTAACTTAATACTATTAATGGAAACTATTGCATCTAATTGAACTGACTGATACTTACTTCCTGAGTGAATTTCTTGATCAGATAGATTTAATATTTTGAATTTCGTCCTATACAAAAATAGCAAGACTATCAAAATCAGCACAGTTACAACTAATCCAATACTAAAAGAAGAATAATATACATATGATAACAACACTAAACTACTTAGCAGTTCAATAAAAAACTGAACAATTGAAATCCCTAATATATCCTGTATTCTTAGTAATGAATTAAATCTATAGGAAATTTCTCCCGGAGTTCGTACTGAAAAATACTTTGCTGGGATAGCAAGCATTCTTTTAAATCCCTCAATCATTAAATGTAAGCTAAACTTATACATTAATTGGGTGGCTAAATATATTTTAAAATAAGTAATTAAAAAATTTAGCAATAAGAAAAGAATGAGCCCGGATGCTACGTACGTATATAAATATTCTACGTGGTAAAAATTATCAATCAGAGTCTGTGTTAGTAATGGGATAGATAAGTTGACTAACATTACTGTTAGCATTATTAAAAAAATTTTTAGATAAATACTTATAATTCCTTTAGGCCATAAATATTTTTTTCTTAAAAGTTGAAACTTTTCTTTAGAACGCCCTTCAAACTGTTCTGTTATTTGAGGGAGCAAAATAAAATTTGAAAAATTATTTTTAAAATCTTCCAACGTAATAATTAATCTTCCAATAGACGGATCCATTATTACCACTTTGTTTGAATTTAAACTAAATGATTCTATACAGATAAAATGAGAATTTTTCCAAAATGCAATTAAAGGATACCTTAAATCATTCAATACATCAATATTGTGTATTTTATATATTTTAGCATCTATTCCAAAGTTTCCTAAAATTCCACTAAGTTGCTTTAAGCTTAGACCATCTCTACCTGGTTCATTTATTTGTCTTAACTCAATCAAAGAAACGCTATAGCCGAATGCTTCTAAGATTGTTCTCACGCAACACAATCCACATTCGGTATGAGATATTTGCATTGTTGGTTGTAGTTTAATAGATTTATTCTTCATAAAATCACCTCAAAACCAACGGATTAAACTGTATTTCTTTATTCATTTGCTTGCACAAATATAGTAGTGCTCCTGAGCTTCCTGTCAATAGCCCATAGCCTAATGCATACCTTGAACTAGAGGTATTTAAATACTCAACAACTTTATCTGGACAAAATAATGTATTGTATAAATAATTTAATAATGGATCCACCTCAAATGAAAAACCATCTCGAACGTATTCAAGAATCTCGATAATTCCTAATCCTCCATGACATAATGTAGGAATTACAGGAATCTGGGTCTTTTTTAATTGATTAATTATCATAATAACAAAATCTTTTTCAATAATACCAGATTTATAAGCTTCGTAATAGGCCAATAAAAGACCTGATAACCCGTTACACCATGAATTACTTATATTAGATTGATTTTGAAGTTTATACACCAATATTTCTTTTTCATCATTCATGAATTTAGTTGTAATAATTTGATGAATTTTCTGAACTAGAACTCTAACTCTCTCATCATTATGTTTTCGGTTTATTATTGAGAAAAACCATATCAAATTTCCTAACCCATGAGCTACCCCTGAGGTAAGGCTATTATCAACGTTTAAAATTTCTTCATAACCTTTCGTTATAATATCATTCAATAATTTACTAGATAACTGATAGTTGGGAAGCATATTATAACGTACTATTAAACTTCCAGAACTTCCCGAAATAATATCAAAAAAGTTATCATCAAAATAATCTTTCTCCAAGATAAACTTCCATGAAGATTCTGCTACTGTCATCCAATCCTCATTCTGTTCAATTTCACCTGCTTTATATAGTGACCAAATTACTCCCGATAATCCAGAATATGCTCCATTTCCTATTTTTAAAAGATTTCTCTTATCAAAACTTTCTGTACTTAGAATACTAGAAATCTTTTCAAATATACTTTTAGATAAATTATATGATTCTTTATGTCTAAAATGTTTACCATATATAAGTAATACTAACCCTATCCCAATTCTCCCACTATATAAATCATACCCTAACACCCCCGGAATCCATCCACTTCCTCTACGAGATATTGGCCCAATCCAAGTTTCAGGTAAGTGAGAAAATCTATCAGATAAAGCATTATCTACTATACTTTCAATTAATTTAGAAATAGCATCTACTACTACAATATCTGTTCCTGTTCTAAAGTTTTCAATTTTTTCCCACTCAAATATCTTACCTTCATGTGAATCAGCTATCTTTGATAAAAATGATATTCTTATTAGCCTTATCTGATTATAAAGATCCTCCCTATTCAAATTTTTTATCTTATCAAGAAAGTCTTCTTGGGGTGTAGTAGATAGAGTTGCTAAACTTCCATTTATATCTCTGACTATATTACTATTAAATTTAACATACAAATATGGGATGTCCCCATTCCATATTTGTACGCTCTCTGATAGTGGTAATGATATATCACTCGTTGAACTTAGTAGAGCTAAACGACTCACTAGCATCCGAGCTAATTCAATACTCTTGGAAGGCTCTGTTGCTGTTAGTACTCTTAAAATCTGCTCATATCTGTAAGTCATATTATGTAAATATCTAATCTGCATATCTTTAAAACAGTCCAGAACCATATTTTTAAATGTTTCTAGTTGCTCACTAATCTGAAGATATAATTCTGTAAATCCATTAATAACGTCTTTGCATCTATCTATAACTAATACTTCATATTCAGGTTTGTCTAGCAACGAATCGTTCTTTTCATACCTATCATTTGAATACCAGTCAATATTAATATTTGAAGTAAAGCCATTACTAACATGCATAGTTTTAACAGGACTCTTGGTATTTTCATCTCTAAATCCAGTAAATCCCACATCCGAATTTCCTTGATAATCTAATGAAAAAGGGAGTATCCCAGTGCCGCAAACCGATCTAGCGAGTTTCCTATATGCACTTTTTATACTCTCGACTTTATTAATTTGCTTTTGTCTCAATGGCTGAAAAAGTGTTTCTAAATCTATTGGAATTGGTCCCAAAGTAGTCCATAGAACATTTTCAAAATGCATGTCAGATGCATTCAACATATACATAATACATAAAAGTCTACCTGCATCTGTCATATCACACTGTGTTTCATCTTCAATTTTTTCAATAAATTCAGTAAAACCAAAGTTAGTAAAATCTAGCGCTCTTATACTTAGTAAGTTTGTTTTAAAAAATTTATTAAATCTTATTATGAACTGATGATACCCCACTTCCCCCGATACTGATCTAGGTTTATAAATAATTTTTTTACCCGAATTAAATTCAATAATATTAACTGTTTGACCATTATTATGAGAATCACCTCCTGATTGAATACAATAAATTTTTTCACTATTATGTAGCTCAAATTCATTATATATCTTCTCTCTATTATTTCTTAATCTGCTTAGCATAATACCTAGCGATTCTATCCTGTTTATTAATATATTGTGGCATCTAGACCAAACAACGGGATATTTTTCTTCAAATATTTTTAAATTACTCTCTATCAAATTAGAATTATATAGTGTATACAGTTCCTGAGAACTCTGTTTCTTATCCTCTAATTCTTGAATTTGTTCAGCAAAACAACGGATAAAATTTGAAAAAACCACCTGTGAAAGTTGTTTACAGATGGTTTTTCTAAAAGATTTATAGTTCACAAAATCAGAATTAAATTCATTTAACCAATGTGCGTTCCAAATCCTGTCAACAACTGCATTACATATTTTTTGATAAGGATAATTCTCTGAAATATTTGAAACAAGTATCTGTTTATTTTGGAGATTAATTTTCTTAAGATTTAGATGGTTTCTATTAAATGTTAATAGAGGTTGAACCAATCTATCATAATCTAATTTATTTACTTCTGGAAACACTTGCTCTCGTGAATATTTCATATTGCTCCTTACATTACATCAACACCGACTTGTACATGAAGATGTTGGACAAATTGTTGCCGTAGCAGCAACAGTAACCTCAACGAATTGAGGAGTAAGTGGTGTTACTAATGTAATAGCACCTCCATTCACATCTTCTTCAGTAAGCTCAATCATATCTTCTTCAGTATATTTTCCTAATTGTAATGTGTTATTCATCATAATTACTATCCTCCAAATATTAATGGCACCAAGCCATACATTCCACGCTTATTGTACACCAACCACCATCATTTCCTAGAAAATCACTTAAGGTAAAAGTGTTAGTAGAGCACGCACCAAATACGTCATCGTTAAAATTTTGATCTTGAATTTCTTCAATCCAACTTACGTTTTTATAAGAATTTTCTTTTTTTACCATAAAATATACCATTCCTTTAATTATTTATAACTATGCAACATATTAGTTACTCTATGACGAATCAAAAAACATATTATCCCTCCTCGATTTAAATTTTATAATTATATAATACACAATAAAGCACTAGTAAATTAGTCCGACAGTCCTACATCAAGTTTAGATAAATTACTTTGTATTTGTAATCTCTCTTCATATGTGTAATTTAAGTCCGCTTTCTGAATAGACTGTTCGGAAAGACATAATTTATATATCACTCTCTCTGACTATTTTTATTTCTTGAATCAGATTTAAAACGTTCTATCCCCCAGACTATTTTAATCCAACACCTATCAAATAAATCATTCTGAAACCGTTGGGAGAAATTTGCACAATAACCAAATGTTAATTCATAGTATGTTCTCTATCCAAAACTGTAACATCAGGTAAGTTACTAGAGGCTAAAATTAATAATGTAGTGAAAAGAATTACATATTTAAACACTTCTTCTCACTTTTTATTTTCAACTGTTTTATAGAGATAAATAAACTCATTTATTGCCAAGTATCATAGTACATTGGTCTCACCTTCCTCCATTAAACAACTAACTCATCACATCGGCCATTTCCATGGGAAAACCGTAGCAATGCTGAATAAGAAAGCAAGAATAACTAAAAAGCGAAAAACTTTTTTATTCATACTCTTTTCCTCCTCCCTGTATTTTGTATCTACAGTATACCTCTTCTTTACTCTATTTTAAAATTAGTTAACTTTTTTCACACATTATTTTAGTTTTCTTTTTTACTATTCCTGTTATTATGATACAATGTTTTTAATTGGATTTTATTATTTGTTAACTTTTTTCACGAAAAGGAGAAAATTATGCGTTATGATTTTGGAAAGGTCTATAAAGAAATACGTGAGTCAAAAGGCTTGACTCAAGAAGAGGTCTGTGGGAATGTCCTCTCAAGAACCAGCCTATCAAAGATTGAAAGCGGCAAGGTAACTCCCAAATATGAAAATATGGAGTTTCTTCTCCGGCAAATCAATATGAGTTTTGAAGAGTTTGACTATATCTGCCACCTCTATCAACCAAGCCAACGAACAGAAATCATGCAAACTTATCTCAATATGAGCTCAATCCTAGGAACTAGTGAACTCGAAAAACTATTTCAAAAATGCCAAAACTATCTCAATACCCGCCACGACCTACCTATAGAAGAAATTAGGGATATGCTGGAAGTTGTTATTTATCTCCGTCAACATGGTACAGAGCAACTGTCAGACCAAGTAAAACAGACTATCACAAAACTTTGGGAAAAAATTGAAAAACAAGATACATGGTATGAAAACGACCTAAAAATTCTCAATACCATCCTTTTCAGCTTTCCCATTGAACACCTCCATCTCATCACTGAAAAAATCTTGCAACGCTTGAAAGTATATAAAAACTTTCAACATTTATATGAATTACGAGTGGCAATCCTACTCAATCTGTCCACCCTTTACTTATACAATCAAGACAAAAATATGTGTCAACAAATCTGCTATACTTTACTAGAGGACGCCAAGAACAAGAAAAGCTACGATAGGCTTGCTATCTGCTATGTCCGTATTGGGATTTGTACAGACGATTCTAAACTTATCCAAAAAGGTTTCTCTCTTCTGGAGATAACCGAGGAAACTTCTATGCTGTCTCATCTCAAAAAAGAAGTAGAGATCTATTATCAACCGAAGAAAATATAAAAAGTCGAGGGATTTCCTCGACCTTTTCATATTATTCTGTTCGTTAGTTCTTAATACCAGCCGTTGTTAAGCCAGAAGTTTTTAGCGGCTGTCCATGAACCGTAACGTCCTGCAACATAAGCATCTGCTACACGTTCTTGGTTTTCAGCTGAGTAGTCACCGTTCAGGTATGAATCTGTCAATTGGTAACGTCCGATGTAACGTCCGTTTGTAGCTGTGTAGCTACCGCCTGATTCTTTTTGAGCGATCCATTCTTTAGCTTCTGCTTCAGATCCGCTGACAGTTGAAGCAACTGTTTCTTCTGCTACTGTTTCGCTTGCTACTGGAGTTTCCTCCTCTACCTCTGTAGTTTCTGCTACTGGAGCTGAAACAGTTTCATCTTGAGCAGCTGGTGCTGCATAAGTAGTTGGCGCTGGTGTTGCAACAGGTGCTACAGGACCATCGATAACCAACTCTTGACCAACATAAATCAAATGAATGTTGTCAATGTGATTGTTTTCTGCCAATTTCTCAACAGTTGTGTTGTGAGTTTCAGCGATTTCTGAAAGTGTATCACCTTCTTTAACAGTGTATGTTGATGATTCTTGAGCAGATACAAATGATGGAGCAAATACTGCAAACAAGGCAGCTACTCCTGCAAGAGTTGTTTTAATCTTTTTAGTTGTTGATTTCATATTCGAAAATTCTCCTTCTTTCTATAGTACTATCATACCCTTTAAATATTACTGTTTCTTGACACTTTTATGTAGAAATATTACAAAATTATTTTTTATTTCCCTAAATAAGCTATTTTTTGTTACAAAAGATGCTTTTTTATGCTATTTGTAGTGTAAAAAGGTTTTCATCCACAATTAAAGCCAAGACCTTCATTCTTTGATATAATAGAGATAAGAATTTTTATAAGGGGAAACTGATGAAATCACTTCGTTTTCAATCTGTCTTTGATATCATCGGACCAGTTATGATTGGCCCATCTAGTAGCCATACAGCTGGTGCTGTTCGTATTGGGAAGATTGTCTCTTCCATTTTTGATGATACTCCGACAGAAGTCGAATTCCAACTATTTAACTCATTTGCCAAAACCTATCGTGGTCACGGAACAGACCTAGCCCTTGTTGCAGGTATTTTGGGCATGGATACAGATGATCCTGAAATCCCAAACAGCCTGGAAATTGCCCACAAGCGTGGCATCAAGATTGTCTGGACCATTCAGAAAGACAGTAATGCTCCTCATCCAAACACCACTAAAATTACCGTCAAAAATGCCCACAAGACCATCAGCGTGACTGGTATTTCTATCGGTGGCGGGAATATTCAGGTAACCGAACTCAATGGCTTTGCCGTCTCTCTCAATATGAATACACCGACTATCATCATTGTTCATCAAGATATTCCAGGTATGATTGCCCTCGTAACAGAGGCTCTTTCTCGCTATGGTATCAATATCGCCCAGATGAATGTCACTCGTGAAAAAGCTGGTGAAAAAGCTATTATGATTATCGAAGTTGACAGTCGCAACTGTGATGAGGCTATCGAAGAAATTCGAAAAATCCCTCATCTCCACAATGTCAATTTCTTTAAATAGGAGGAAGCATGTTTTATTCTATCAAAGAATTGGTCGAGCAAGCAGATCTGGACTTTCAAGGAAATGTCGCAGAACTCATGATTACAACAGAGTTTGAATTGACCGGTCGCGAACGTGAAGAAGTCTTCCTTCTCATGGAACGCAATCTGGAAGTCATGAAAGCCTCTGTCCAACTTGGCCTTAATGAAAATAAATCTCGTAGTGGCCTGACAGGTGGAGATGCTGCCAAATTGGATTACTACATTAAAAACGGAAAAACTCTGTCAGATTACACGATTCTCTCTGCTGTCCGAAATGCTATCGCAGTCAATGAACACAATGCCAAAATGGGCTTGGTTTGTGCCACTCCGACCGCTGGAAGTGCTGGCTGTCTCCCTTCCGTTCTCACTGCTGCGATTGAAAAATTAGACCTCAGCCATGAGCAACAGCTGGATTTCCTCTTTGCTGCGGGTGCCTTTGGACTAGTCATCGCAAACAATGCCTCTATCTCAGGCGCTGAAGGTGGCTGTCAGGCCGAGGTTGGTTCGGCCTCTGCTATGAGTGCTGCAGCCTTGACTCTAGCTGCCGGTGGAACACCTTATCAGGCCAGTCAGGCCATTGCCTTTGTTATTAAAAATATGCTAGGCCTCATCTGTGACCCTGTTGCCGGCTTGGTCGAAGTTCCCTGTGTCAAACGCAATGCCATGGGAGCTAGCTTTGCCTTCATCGCAGCAGACATGGCCTTGGCAGGTATCGAATCTAAAATTCCTGTGGATGAAGTTATCGATGCCATGTACCAAGTAGGAGCAAGCATGCCAACTGCCTTTCGTGAAACAGCTGAAGGTGGACTCGCTGCCACCCCTACTGGTCGTCGCCTCCAAAAAGAAATTTTCGGAGAATAAGTTTATCAAATAGGAGAAACCATGACCTCTATCACAGCGATTTTTTTCGATTTGGATGGAACCCTCGTTGACAGTTCTATCGGGATTCACAATGCCTTTACCCATACCTTTAAGGAACTGGGGGTGCCTAGTCCTGATGCCAAAACTATTCGTGGTTTTATGGGACCACCTCTTGAAAGTAGTTTTGCGACCTGCCTGCCTAAAGAACAAATTTCTGAGGCTGTGCAGATATACCGATCTTACTATAAGGCAAAAGGCATCCATGAAGCTCAACTCTTTCCTCAGATTGTAGAATTACTTCAAGAACTATCCAAGAATTACTCTCTTTATATCACCACTACAAAGAATACCCCAACCGCTCAAGACATGACTAAAAACTTGGGAATCCATCATTTCTTTGATGGCATTTATGGCTCCAGCCCTGAAACACCCCATAAGGCCGATGTCATTCACCAAGCCTTGCAGATACATCAACTAGCACCTGAACAAGCCATCATTATAGGAGATACCAAGTTTGATATGTTGGGAGCTCAAGAAACAGGCATTCAGAAATTAGCCGTCACTTGGGGATTTGGAGAGCAAGCAGACTTGCTAAACTATCAGCCTGATTATATCGCCCACAAACCCTCAGATATTTTGGCGTATTTTCAATAACATAGACTGGGTAACAACTCCATTTCAGAAGAAAATGAGGCAATCTATACATAACAAAACGCATATTACCAAGGTTCTTATGAACAACTTGATAATATGCGCTTTTCTTTTTTATTCAACGTGGGTTGTTTGATTGGCAAAGGCGATAATGGCTTGCTTCAATTCATCTCCACTGAGAGTTCGGAACTCTTCAATCTTTTGATTGATGGCTTCTAGGGACATGACATTAACCTTACCAACGAAAATTTTATCCATAACTTGATTATCAACCAGTTCGGTTGATACCAAGAGCTCTTCGTAGAGTTTTTCACCTGGACGGATTCCAACTTCAACGATTGGAATTTCGCTTTCGGTGTGGCCACTTAGAAGGACCATTTTCTTGGCCAAGTCATAAATCTTGACTGGTTTGCCCATATCAAGGATAAAGACTTCTCCATCCTTGGCATAAGCACCAGCATGGATAACCAGACGGCTAGCTTCTGGAATGGTCATAAAGTAACGGGTCATGCGGAAGTCTGTCACCGTTACAGGCCCACCTTCAGCAATCTGACGTTCAAAGACTGGAATCACACTACCACGGCTACCAAGAACATTCCCAAAACGAACTGCACAGTAGGTCGATTGGCTACGTTGGTTAAAACCAGTGACAATCAACTCCGCCACGCGCTTGGTTGCTCCCATAACATTGGGTGGATTGACCGCCTTATCTGTCGAAATCATAACCATCTTAGGTACTTTAGCTTCATCAACGGCTCTAGCAACATTGTAAGTTCCACGGATATTGTTTTTGAAGGCTTCTTTTGGATTGCGCTCCATCATAGGAACGTGCTTGTGGGCTGCCGCATGATAAACAATAGCTGGCTTGTACTGCTCAAAGACTTGCAACAGACGATCATAGTCTTGAATATCTGCAATAACTGGTACATAATCAATCCCTTGGAACTTACGAATCAATTCATGATAAACAAGGTAAATTGAATTTTCCCCGTGACCAAGCAAGACGATGCGTTCAGGATTGAAGCGGCTAACTTGGCGACAGATTTCAGAACCGATTGAGCCACCAGCACCTGTGACTAAGATGGTCTTACCTGTCAGTTCTGCGCCCAGACGCGATTCGTCAAGACGAATTTCCTGACGACCCAAAAGGTCTGTGATATCAATCTTCTGGAAGCCTCCACCTGCTTGGTGAAGACCTTGAACAACAGTTTCAACCTTAGGCATCTTGTAACATTTGACACCCAGCTTATTACACATCTGCAAGATACGCTCATATTCTGACGGATCAAGCGACGGAATCGCAACAATAACACGTTCGATTTGGTGGCGTTTGGCTAATTCAGGCAGATCATCATATGAACCCAAAACAGGAATTCCACCAAGTTTTTGGCCCTTTTTCTTAGAATCCTTGTCCAAAATACCAACAAGTTCCAAATCACTGGTTGGATGTTGGTAACTATCCATAAAGAGGGCCCCACCATCACCAGCACCAATCAAGAAGGTTCGACGGTGTTCCCCATCACCACTGCCTTTTTTTCGTCTTGAATAGATTAGTTGCCAAGTAATCCGTGGCAATAAAATCAAGAAGGTACTCAACAAGATAAAGAGAATGATGAAACGGATGGAGAAGAGTGGCAAGAAGGCATAGCAGATACTATATGACAAGACGCTGCTGGCAGTCACACCAAAAAAGATTTTCATAAAGTCCGTAATCTTGCTGTAACGACTAATACTAGCGTTCAACCCCCAAAATCCAATCATCAATTGATAGAACAGGAAGGCCAAACTCGTATAGATAATGTAGTCAACAGGTGCTGGGTTAATTAGTCCGTAAAATAAGATATAAGATACAATGATGGAAACCACCATACTGAAAATATCAAATATGCCCCAGAAGACTTGTTTTTGTTGTTTATTTAAAATTTCCACCAGATCAATCACATAATCTGTGAGTTTTTTATTCATAGAAATTTACTCCTCCTTAAAAGAGCCGGATGATTATGCTCAATGAAAATCAAAGAGCAAACTAGGAAACTAGCCGCAGGCTGTACTTGAGTACGGCAAGGCGACGTTGACGCGGTTTGAATTTGATTTTCGAAGAGCATTATATTGTTATTATAACACTTTTTCTAAAGTTTACGATTTGCTACAATCTTTTAATTGCTTTTTCGTAACAGTTTCATAAAAATAAACTGTCGGACAAATCCTGGACAAAGAGCAACAACCATCTGAATGGCAACACTCTTGGCATACTCCATGTAAGAAATCTGCCCTCTCTTCAGCATTCGTTGACGAGCCTGACGATAGAGTTTGAGGTAACGTAGTCCCCCACGACGCTCAAACATCCCTGCTCCGACACGAACCTGACACAAGATTTGATCCAGATTTCCAGTCTTGGCTCCTGCAGCAATCATGTTGAGCCAGAGGAGGTCATCCTCCATATAAAGCCCATCCTCATAATTGCCTGCCTTGAGAACCATGTCCTTCTTGAACATGACAGTCATGTGGTTAAAGGCACTTCTCATCCTTTGATAAGCTACAATATCTGCATGTTGGGTTGGAACACGACGGTAAGAAACAATCTCATCAGGATTGTCAATAAACTCTGCAATATGTCCACCTAATAGGTCAAGATTGTCCTTCTCCATTAACTGAACCTGTTGCTCAAAACGATCTGGAACAGCTATATCATCCGTATCCATACGGGCAATAATATCATACTGACACTGCAAAACACCCTGTCGAAGAGCCAGACCCAAACCTTGATTCTGCTCAAGAGGATAGCGTTTCACTGGAATATCAGACTCAGCTTCAAGCTGGTCTAATACCTGATAGAGCTCAGGTGTCAAAGGCCCATCCTCAACCAGAACCAATTCGCTCGGTTTCAGGGTCTGATTTTGAACACTCTCAATAGCATCCTTTAAAAATGTCGGATTTTCCTTGATATAGACCGACATCAATACGCTGATTTTTTGCTTTTCAGACACAGTTTTTCTCCAATGTATAGATTTCCTTCCACTATTTTATCATAATTTTCAAGACTTTCCCATTTTTATCTTGAAAGCCAGAAACCTTACTTGACATTATAGGGAAAAAGCCTTAAAATAAGCTGTTATTAAAATCAGCTAGAAGAGGTATTTTATGAAAAAGCAATCACTCTTTTTTGTTCCAGGTATTATACTAATTGGTGTTTCCTTGCGGACTCCTTTTACTGTTTTACCCATTATATTGGGAGATATTTCGCAAGGGCTGGGAGTAGAAGTTAGTTCGCTTGGTGTCTTGACCAGCCTTCCTCTCCTTATGTTTACCCTCTTTTCACCATTTTCTACCCGACTGGCTCAGAAAATCGGCTTGGAGCATCTCTTCACCTACAGCCTCTTCTTCTTGACCATCGGTTCTCTCATTCGACTAATCAATCTGCCCCTGCTCTATCTAGGAACCTTGATGGTTGGGGCAAGTATCGCAGTCATCAATGTGCTGCTTCCTAGTCTTATCCAAGCCAATCAACCAAAGAAGATTGGTTTTCTGACCACCTTATATGTAACCTCTATGGGGATTGCAACGGCTCTGGCTTCCTATCTAGCCGTGCCTATTACACAAGCCAGTTCTTGGAAAGGGCTTATCATCCTCCTCACCCTGCTCTGTCTAGCAACTTTTTTGGTCTGGCTGCCTAATCACCGCTATAATCACAGACTGGCTCCGCAAACCAAACAAAAAAGCCAAACAAAGGTCATGCGTAATAAACAGGTCTGGGCAGTGATTGTCTTTGCAGGTTTTCAATCCTTGCTCTTTTACACCGCTATGACCTGGCTACCTACTATGGCCATCCATGCAGGCCTATCCAGTCACGAAGCTGGCTTGCTGACTTCTATCTTCTCTCTGATTAGCATTCCTTTTTCAATGACCATCCCAAGCCTGACAACCAGCTTGTCAACTCGCAACCGTCAGCTCATGCTCACTCTGGTCTCACTAGCTGGTGTGGTCGGCATTTCCATGCTCTTTTTCCCAGTCGGTAATTTCTTTTACTGGCTTGCCATCCATCTCCTCATCGGAACCGCAACAAGCGCCCTCTTCCCTTATCTCATGGTCAACTTTTCACTCAAGACAAGCGCCCCTGAAAAGACTGCCCAATTGTCTGGTTTATCTCAAACAGGAGGCTATATCCTAGCAGCCTTTGGGCCGACCCTCTTTGGTTACAGTTTTGACCTGTTCCACTCTTGGGTGCCAGCTGTAGCTGCCCTCTTACTCGTCGATATCCTGATGACTGTGGCCCTCTTTACAGTGGACAGAGCCGATAAAATCCTCTAACCTTCTAGTTTTGCCTAGAAGTTTTTTTATATATAAAAATTTTACACATTTCTCTTGACAGGGCTTTCTTTTAGATGTACAATATATGTGTAGAAAAATTATATATAAAAATCCTACACATTAGAAAAGGAGGTTTCCCATGTACTTTCCAACATCCTCTGCCTTGATTGAATTTCTCATCTTGGCCGTACTGGAAAAAGGGGATTCTTATGGTTATGAGATTAGCCAGACCATTAAGCTGATCGCTAATATCAAAGAATCCACACTCTATCCCATTCTCAAAAAATTGGAAGGCAATAGCTTTCTGACAACCTATTCTAGAGAGTTCCAAGGTCGCATGCGCAAATACTACTCCTTGACAAATGGTGGTATAGAACAGCTCTTGACCCTAAAAGATGAATGGACACTCTATACAGACACCATCAATGGCATCATAGAAGGGAGTATCCGCCATGACAAGAACTGAATACCTGACTCAGCTAGAACTCTATCTCAAAAAACTGCCTCAGGCTGACCAAATTGAAGCCATGGACTATTTCAGAGAACTCTTTGACGATGCTGGAGTCGAAGGAGAAGAAGAACTCATCGCTAGTTTGGGAACTCCCAAAGAAGCGGCCCACGAAGTTCTCTCCAATCTTCTCGATAAAAAAATCAATGAAGCACCTGCTCAAAAAAATAACCGACAAATTTTACATGTCGCCTTATTAGCCCTCCTTGCAGCACCTATCGGCATTCCTCTTGGAATCGCCATTCTCGTGACCCTGCTCGCAATCCTTGTGGCAGCCTTGACTGTCATTCTAGCTTTCTTTGCGGTTTCCATACTTGGTATCATCGGCGGATTCCTATTTTTAGTTGAAAGTTTCACTGTCCTAGCCCAAGCCAAATCAGCCTTTATCTTGATTTTCGGTTCTGGTTTACTAGCCATCGGTGCTTCTTCGCTAGTTTTACTAGGCATTTCCTATGTAGCTCGCTTCTTCGGTCTACTCATTGTTCGCCTGGTGCAATTTGTTCTCAAAAAAGGAAAGAGAGGTGACCAGCATGCGTAAATTGACAAAAGGATTTCTCATTTTTGGTGTGGTGACTACCGTTGTCGGCTTTATCCTGCTCTTTGTAGGTATCCAATCTGACGGGATTAAGAGCCTACTTTCCATGTCCAAAGAACCTGTCTATGATAGCCGTACGGAAGAGCTAACCTTTGGCAAGGAAGTCGAAAACTTAGAGATCACTCTCCACCAACACGCGCTGACCATCACAGACTCTTTCGATGATCAAATCCACATTTCTTACCATCCATCACTTTCTGCTCACCATGATCTTATCACCAATCAGAACGATAGAACTCTGAGTCTCACTGATAAGAAACTGTCTGAAAGTCCATTTATCTCTTCTGGAATTGATGGGATTCTCCATATTGTAAGTAGTTCATCTAATCGTTTTAATGATGTCATCATCGGACTACCGAAAGGGAGAACTCTAAAAGGGATCAACATCTCAGCCAATCGCGGACAAACCACCATCATAAATGCTAGCCTTGAAAATGCGACCCTCAATACAAACGGCTATATCCTCCGAATTGAAGGAAGCCGTATCAAAAACAGTAAACTCACAACTCCCAATATCGTCAATATCTTTGATACAGACTTTACAGATAGTCAGCTAGAGTCAACAGAGAATCACTTCCACGCTGAAAATATCCAAGTCCATGGTAAGGTTGAACTAACTGCCAAAGATTATTTCAGAATCATCCTAGACCAGAAAGAAAGCCAACGAATTAACTGGGACATCTCAAGTAACTACGGTTCTATCTTCCAATTCACAAGAGAAAAGCCTGAATCAAGAGGCACGGAATTAAGCAACCCTTACAAAACTGAAAAAACCGATGTCAAGGATCAACTCATTGCGAGATCTGATGATGATATTGAGCTAATATCCACACCAAGCAGACGTTGACAAAAACGCTTACATCTGCTACTATAGAAGCATATTTATCCAACTAAAAAGGAGGTTCTACCATGAAACAAGAATGGTTTGAAAGTAATGATTTTGTAAAAACAACAAGCAAGAACAAGCCTGAAGAGCAAGCTCAAGAGGTTGCAGACAAGGCTGAAGAAACGATAGCCGATCTCGATACACCAATTGAAAAAAATACTCAAGTAGAGGAGGAAGTCTCTCAGGCTGAAGTCGAACTGGAAAACCAGCAAGAAGAGAAAATGGAAACTCCTGAAGACAGTGAAGCGAGAACAGAAATAGAAGAAAAGAAGGCATCTAATTCTACTGAAGAAGAGCCAGACCTTTCTAAAGAAACAGAAAAAGTCACTATAGCTGAAGAGAGCCAAGAAGCTCTTCCTCAGCAAAAAACAACTACGAAAGAGCCACTTCTTATCAGCAAATCCTTAGAAAGTCCTTATATCCCCGACCAAGCTCCAAAATCTACGGATAAATGGAAAGAGCAAGTGCTTGATTTTTGGTCTTGGCTAGTGGAAGCGATCAAATCTCCTACAAGCAAGCTTGAAACAAGTAGCACACACAGTTACACAGCCTTTCTATTGCTCATTCTGTTTTCTGCATCTTCCTTTTTCTTTAGTATCTATCACATCAAACAAGCCTACTATGGACATATAGCAACTATAAACAGCCACTTCCCTGAACAACTAGCACCTTTAACTCTCTTTTCTATCATCTCTATCCTAGTAGCGACAACACTCTTCTTCTTTTCATTCCTCTTGGGTAGTTTCGTCGTGAGACGATTTATCTACCAAGAAAAGGACTGGACGCTGGAAAAGATTCTCCAACAATATAGTCAACTCTTGGCAATTCCAATCTTCCTCACTGCTACTGCTAGTTTCTTTGCCTTCTTTGACAGCCTACGATTTTCAGCCCTTTTGTGTGTGATTAGCATTGGGATCATTCTGCTTGCCAGTCTCCATATCATTACAAGACCAAGTCAAGCAAGTGAAGCCGACTCCTTCTATCAATTATTCTTGTCTGTCCTTGTGAACGGAGTTATCATCCTCCTCTTCTTTGTAGCTGAAGTCGCACTGATTGGAGATTATCTTCGTATCTTGGCCTTTCTTTAAACTTCATACTCTTCGAAAATCTCTTCAAACCACGTCAGCTTCGCCTTACCGTAGATATATGTTCCTGACTTTGTCAGTCTTATCTACAACCTCAAAACAGTGTTTTGAGCAGCCTGCGGCTAGCTTCCTAGTTTGCTCTTTGATTTTCATTGAGTAGCAATCCTGTCTTTCATGGCAGGATTTTTTATATATCAAAAAGCAAGTCGATTGACCTGCTTCTGCTTTACTTTTCTTGTGCTAATGTTTTAAAATCTTTGTCTAAGATGGGTTGCACTTCTAATTGATTGGCGTCTAGTTGGTGGTGAAATGCTGATGGTAGTGACTCTAGGAATTTTGCATAGTCCAAGCGGGCAATGGCTTCATAGTCTTCTGGTTTAGAGCCATCTCCTGTAATTTGAACCAAGTCAATCTCCCACTGGACTTCCTTATCCACCAATTGCTCCATATAGACTGCAGGAACAAACGGTTCTCTCGGCAAAACAGTCTTGACGCCTTGAGCCAGATGGTAAACGCCATGCACTTTTCCTTCTCCATCCTGATAGAAGGAAACTCTTGCAAAGTAAGCATCGGTCTCTTGAACCGCACGTACACGCGCTTCAAACTGTGCCAAACCATCTTCCCCTAAAAAGCTTCTCAAGTCCTCATGACTAAAGAAAACAGGATTAAAAATTCCTTGGCAAATCGTAAAACGGGCTATACTATCAGCCAGATAGGCTTGAATACTTGCTTGGAAATAAGCTTCAAAATCAAAACCATCTAGTCCTTCAATCTCAGTTCCTGTATAAGCAAGCAAAGCATCTAAAAATGATTTGATGATCTCCCAGTCTGTCTTTGTTAGTAGGTCAGGAAGATCGACACGGTAAGCCTTTTGACCATCAGCATAACTGACCTTAAAAAGAAATTGCGATTGCTCCACTATCGCACACTCGATATACTCAAGACGGTTAAGAGGCTGACGGAGATAGACGGCATCATAGCTATGTGACTCCAAACCATCTACCAAGGCCAAGATGGACTTGGCAGTCAAAATCTCTTGTTCTCCTAAAATGCTCTGTTTATTTGGAATAAAAAATGTTTTCGCCATAACTAAACTCCTTTGAAATCGTTTACATATAGTATACCTTATTTTTCTGAAAGATACAGAAACAAACTTTAGATTTTTGAATACAAAGCATAGAAAAACAGCCCCTAAGGACTGTTTGATCTTATACAGTAGCTGCTTGATCCAAGCTTTCACCGATAGCGGCTAGGCGTTCGATCACTTCAGCTTGTGTCAATTCATTTTCTGAAACATAGCGGTTACGTGGGTGAACACGACACTCGTGTGAACATCCACGAAGGTACTTGTCTTCATTTTCTTCTGATGTCAAGATACGACGGTTACAGAATGGATTTCCACAGTTGACATAACGTTCACATGGTGTTCCATCAAACCAGTCTTTCCCTACGATGGTTGGGTTGACATGGTTAACATCTACGGCAATACGCTCGTCAAAGACGTACATTTTCCCATCCCAAAGCTCACCTTGGACTTCTGGGTCTTTACCGTAAGTTGCGATTCCTCCGTGCAATTGACCAACATCTTTGTAGCCTTCACGGACCATCCAGCCTGAGAATTTCTCACAGCGAACACCACCTGTACAGTAAACTACGACGCGCTTGTCCATGAATTTTTCCTTGTTATCACGAACCCATTGTGGTAACTCACGGAAGTTGCGGATGTCTGGGCGGATAGCCCCACGGAAATGTCCTAGGTCATACTCATAATCGTTACGTGTGTCAAGGACAACGGTATCTTTATCAAGAAGCGCTTCTTTGAACTCTTTTGGAGACAAGTAAGCACCTGTTGTTTCAAGTGGGTTGATGTCATTGTCAAAGTCGTTGTCTTCCAAACCAAGGTGGACAATTTCTTTCTTGTAGCGAACAAACATCTTCTTGAAGGCTTGTTCACTTTCTTCGTCAATCTTGAACCAGAGATCTTCCATTCCTGGAAGGCTGTGAACGTAGTCCATGTATTTTTGAGTTGTTTCATAGTCACCTGAAACGGTTCCGTTAATTCCCTCGTCAGCGACTAGGATACGGCCTTTAAGACCGATTGATTTACAGAAAGCCAAGTGGTCTGCAGCAAATTGCTCTGCGTTTTCAATTGGAGTATAAAGGTAGTAAAGTAAGACACGAATATCTTTTGCCATAAGATTTGTTCTCTTTTCTATTCTTAAATTTTCTAAATTTTTTATTTATCCATACTAGTATACCTGCTTGAGAAAACGAATGCAATTTATTTGACTGGAAATTGCTATATTTCAATTTAGAAAAAAATTTCTTATACACTACACTTAGTATCAATCATATTTTAAAAAATCCTTGGATTTTCCAAGGATTCATTTTTAAACTTTTTTAGCTTTAGCCATATAGAACAGTTGGAGTAGAATACCAAGGATAGCCATGCCGATAACGATAAAGAAGGCCATTGTATAATCTCCTTGGTTTGCCTGTGCAAGACGTGCTCCTAACTGAGGACCAGCAATAGCAGCTACGCCATAAGCAGTAAACATCCATCCATAGTTTGTCCCTACGTATGTAACTCCCCAGTTTTCAGCAGTAATTCCTGGGAATGAACCGAGGAAGCCTCCAAATGACAAGGCAACCATCATAATTCCAAGGATGGCCAAGATGCTTCCAGGACCTTTGAATAAGGCTGTGAGCAACAAACCAGTAGCAACCGCTCCAAACATAGCAATAACGGTAGGATAGCGACCAATCTTATCAGATACCGTACCCCAGAAGATACGACCAAATGTATTGGCGATAGATACCAGCATAACGAAGAGTGTAGCTTCTCCTACAAGTTTATACTGGTCAGAAATTGATGCTGCAGTACCGATAATCATCATTCCACCAGTAGCACCAAGAACGTAAATCAACCATAGAAGCCAGTAATTTCCATCACGAAGCATTTCTTTGTAAGTTTTACCTTCTGGTTGAGCTGCTCCAGATGCCGGCGCTGCTGCAGGAGCTTTCTCCATTACCAATGAAGAAGTACAAATAACAATTAGAAGAATGATTCCCAATACTTTGAATGTTGAGTAAACACCCATAGAAGCAATCAAAGCTTTGGCAACTGGACCGATAATGAGTGGACCTAACCCGAAACCTGCTGCTGTCAAACCACCGGCTAAACCTTTTTTATCTGGGAACCACTTAGTGGCAACTGAAGTAGATGCTCCATAAGCTGAACCAATACCAAGTCCTAGGACAACCCCGTAAGTGAGGTACAGAACTGGAAGAGAAGTAGCAAATCCAGTAGCAAACATACCAGCACCGAAGAGAATACCACCTAGGAATACAAATTTCTTAGGCCCTGCTGAATCAACCTTAGGACCGAAAATAATCATACCAACAGGTACCATTGCAAAAGAAATACTAAAGGCCAAAGAAGTTTGGGCTTGAACCCATCCTTGACTAGCATTGGTTTCTAGCAGCGCCTTTTGAAAGACTGACCAGGCGTAACCAGCACCTAGAGATAGATTCGTTAAAATGGCTGCTGCCAAAATTAACCATCGATTGGGTGTTTTTTTCATTTGAATAACCTCATGTAAAATTTCTTGTTCCTAAAAAGAATAGAGAACAACTTTTATCATTTTTTCACCTACCTCGTTTAAATTGATCATTGTATAAATTTTTAAGTATATAGAACTGTATAAATGACATACATCTATATACGACTGCTTAAAAATTTATATCTATAGATCTCTTAAATCAGAACAAGATGAATTTTCACAATGTTAAGCGCTTTCATTGTACTCTTATTATAAGCTACTTTATTCTAAAAATCTACTTAATAAAAATTAATAAAGATATAAGAAATTTTAATATTTTAATCACCTGTTATCATTTTAATATTGTTTATATCATCTAATTCGGATAATTATCTAAATAAGGTAAAAAATCACTGCCTTCCCCAGACAAGCCTGAGGAAAACAGTGATTCTTATTTTAGGAGTTAGGAATGAATGTAAGGAGCTACATTTGACGTTACTATACTAAAAATCAAAAACAAGGTATAATCTTTATTGAAAACGACCATAAAGATAACCACTTAAACACTAAGTACACCTTCCTACAAGTCATCCTTTACCTCCAATCTCTCTAAAACAAACCATTTTAATAACCAAAATCCGACAACATAGCCAGCCCCTAAGAATATAGCTATAAAAGCTAGCATGGGATTCAGGAAAGAAAAAACCACTACAGATACAAAGGTTAGCACAAAAACATTAAATGCAATGGTGTCAGAAGCCAAGACTAGAATATAGGGTGTCAACCAGTCTAAGATTTTTGAATATGGAAAAAATAAGTGTTTATACATGATACGTTCCTATACAGTATAGAGAGTATAAGCGCAAAGAGATACCCAGATTAATAATTCTATATCCTAACTAAATCCTCTAATGTGGCCATAAAACTGAAGCTGCCGCCCCACCAGCTGCACAAATTAAATAAATCTGCGGAGTTGGGAAGGGGATTGTCTGTGCACAAAGCGAAAGCCCCTCAACTGCACCACCTACTCCACTTAAAAATCTGTCTGCAAGTTGTTTATCACCAGCTGTTATCATTGTTAATTTTTCATCGGATAAAATGATAAAATTATTTACTGATTGTTCCATTCTTTTCACACTTTCTTTGTTAAATTAATTTGGCTAGTAGACAAAAGATAAACTAAGGCATTAAAGACAATGAAAATATTTCCATAAAGTAAAATCAGTCTCTCATCCAAACCAAGATAAAGTTTTACCGCCAAAAAGATGAGCAAAAGAATTTGAAACCATAACGTTTTTCCAAAAATAAATTTAAAGCGTTTTTGAATGTCTGATTCCTTGATTTTTACCGCCAAACCTTTATTAGCAAGAAGAAAAACTCCTGCTTCAAATAAGCCACTGTAGAGAACAATCCACCCAATCGATACATTCGAGATTTTCAAAAATGTACCTAAAAGAATATCCAAAACACTACTCAAGAAAATAATAAGAAATAATCTGTATTTCATATAAATCACCTCCTTTTACTACTATTTCCAATCTACTATATCGCTAAAAGTTTAACTTGCTCTAAAAGCTCCCCAAGCCGCTGTACAAAACTGTGCTCCTAAAACCCCGCCGGCAAGAGTTCCCACAACTGGGATAACACTCCCCAGAGCTGCACCTCCTATTGTACAAATTCCTAATGCTTGAACAACTTCTCCAGCCCCTACTTTATCTCCACCTTCAACACAAGCAAGCATTTCATTATCCATAACAGAAAATTGTGACATTGTTTTTGTATTCATGATGAATACCTCCTTTTTATTTTTAATTTTTGTCTTGTTGCAACCTTGACAACATCAATATATCATAATCAACTGATATCATTTCTTTAAAATCATAAAATGTCTTTTTTTCATCACGAAATGTTTTTCATAAATTTTATCAAAGACCAAAACTAATATATACTATCGCCAACTATAAAAATCAATGGTTCATCTTACTTAATAAAAATTACTGTTCATGACAATATAAATACCGTTTACGATTTAGCAAGAAGTTTTTTAGTAAAGTTTGGCATAATATACCTATCCACTATATGAAAGGAATTGCCAATGACTTCTTATAAACGTACATTTGTTCCTCAAATAGATGCTAGAGACTGCGGTGTTGCTGCCTTAGCCTCGATTGCTAAATTCTATGGTTCAGATTTTTCTCTAGCTCACTTGAGAGAACTTGCAAAGACCAATAAAGAAGGAACGACTGCTCTTGGCATTGTAAAAGCCGCTGATGAAATGGGCTTTGAAACAAGACCTGTTCAAGCAGATAAAACGCTCTTTGACATGAGTGATGTCCCCTATCCATTTATCGTTCACGTTAACAAAGAAGGAAAACTCCAACATTACTATGTTGTCTATCAAACAAAGAAAGACTATCTGGTTATTGGTGATCCTGACCCTTCTGTAAAAATCACCAAAATGTCAAAAGAACGCTTTTTCTCTGAATGGACTGGAGTAGCTATTTTTCTAGCTCCCAAACCTAGCTATCAACCCCATAAAGATAAAAAGAATGGTCTACTAAGCTTCCTTCCTCTGATTTTCAAACAAAAATCTCTCATTGCTTACATTGTTCTCTCAAGCTTATTGATCACTATTATCAATATCGGTGGTTCTTATTATCTCCAAGGAATCTTGGATGAATACATCCCAAATCAGATGAAATCAACTTTAGGAATCATCTCAGTTGGTCTGGTTATCACCTATATCCTCCAACAAGTCATGAGCTTCTCCAGAGATTATCTCCTAACCGTTCTGAGCCAGAGATTAAGCATTGATGTGATTTTATCCTATATTCGCCATATTTTTGAACTTCCTATGTCTTTCTTTGCGACACGTCGTACAGGAGAAATCATTTCACGGTTCACAGATGCTAACTCTATTATAGATGCCTTGGCTTCTACCATTCTTTCTCTTTTTCTGGATGTTTCTATTCTGATTCTTGTAGGAGGCGTCTTACTGGCACAAAACCCTAATCTCTTCCTTCTTTCTCTTATTTCTATTCCTATATACATGTTCATCATCTTTTCTTTTATGAAGCCTTTCGAAAAAATGAACCATGATGTCATGCAAAGTAATTCTATGGTTAGCTCTGCCATCATTGAAGATATCAACGGGATTGAAACTATAAAGTCGCTCACGAGTGAAGAAAATCGCTATCAAAATATAGACAGCGAATTTGTAGATTATTTAGAAAAATCCTTTAAGCTCAGTAAGTATTCTATTTTACAAACGAGTTTAAAGCAGGGAACAAAATTAGTTCTGAATATCCTTATCCTATGGCTTGGCGCTCAATTAGTCATGTCGAGTAAAATTTCTATCGGTCAGCTGATTACCTTTAACACACTTCTTTCTTACTTTACAACTCCTATGGAAAATATTATCAACCTCCAAACCAAACTCCAATCTGCGAAGGTTGCTAATAACCGTTTGAACGAGGTCTATTTAGTCGAATCTGAATTTCAAGTTCAAGAAAATCCTGTTCATTCACATTTTTTGATGGGCGATATTGAATTTGATGACCTTTCTTATAAGTATGGTTTTGGACGAGATACCTTAACAGATATTAATCTCACGATTAAACAAGGAGATAAGGTTAGCCTAGTTGGAGTCAGTGGTTCTGGTAAAACAACTTTAGCCAAAATGATTGTCAATTTCTTTGAACCTTACAAAGGACATATTTCCATCAATCATCAGGATATTAAAAACATTGATAAAAAAGTCTTGCGCCGTCATATTAATTACCTACCCCAACAAGCCTATATCTTTAATGGCTCTATCTTGGAAAATTTAACCTTGGGCGGTAATCATATGATTAGCCAAGAAGATATTCTAAGAGCTTGTGAATTAGCTGAAATCCGTCAAGACATTGAAAGAATGCCTATGGGCTATCAAACTCAGCTCTCTGATGGAGCCGGTCTATCAGGAGGACAAAAGCAACGAATCGCTCTAGCTCGTGCTCTTTTAACTAAAGCTCCTGTTCTAATACTAGATGAAGCTACTAGCGGTCTTGATGTCTTGACTGAGAAAAAAGTTATAGATAATCTTATGTCCCTAACTGATAAAACCATTCTCTTTGTAGCCCATCGTCTCAGTATAGCCGAACGAACTAACCGTGTCATTGTTCTTGACCAGGGGAAAATCATTGAAGTTGGTAGTCATCAAGAGTTAATGCAGGCGCAAGGCTTCTACCATCATCTATTCAATAAATAAGGAGAATGTCATGAATCCTAATCTTTTTAGAAGCGTCGAGTTTTATCAGAGACGTTACCATAACTATGCGACAATGTTAATTATACCTCTTTCATTACTACTTACTTTCATCTTGATTTTCTCCCTTGTTGCCACAAAAGAAATTACTGTTACTTCCCAAGGGGAAATCACCCCTACAAGTGTCATTGCATCTATTCAGTCGACCAGTGATAATCCTATCCTTGCTAATCATTTAGTGGCAAATCAAGTAGTTGAAAAAGGGGACTTACTCATCAAATACTCTGAAACAATGGAAGAAAGTCAGAAAACTGCCTTAGCAACTCAATTACAAAGACTTGAGAAGCAAAAAGAAGGACTTGGAATTTTGAAACAAAGCTTAGAAAAAGCGACTGATCTTTTTTCTGGCGAGGATGAATTTGGCTACCATAATACCTTTATGAATTTTACTAAACAAGCTCATGATATTGAACTGGGTATCACAAAGACTAACACTGAGGTTTCAAATCAAGCTAATCTTGCCAATAGCAGTTCATCAGCCATCGAACAAGAAATTACAAAAGTTCAACAACAAATTGGAGAATATCAAGAGTTGAGAGATGCTATCATAAATAAAAGGGCTCGCTTACCAACTGGCAATCCACACCAGTCAATTTTGAATCGTTATCTTGTAGCCTCACAAGGACAAACACAAGGAACTGCAGAGGAGCCATTTTTATCTCAAATTAATCAAAGTATTGCAGGTCTTGAATCATCTATCGCAAGCCTCAAAATTCAGCAAGCTGGTATCGGAAGTGTAGCAACTTATGATAATAGTTTAGCAACCAAAATTGAAGTACTCCGCACTCAGTTTTTACAGACAGCCTCACAGCAACAACTAACTGTGGAGAATCAATTAACAGAATTAAAAGTACAACTAGATCAAGCCACACAGCGTTTGGAAAACAATACCTTAACCGCCCCAAGTAAAGGTATCATTCACTTAAACAGTGAATTTGAAGGTAAAAATAGAATTCCAACTGGTACAGAAATTGCTCAAATATTCCCTGTCATCACAGATACAAGAGAAGTACTAATCACTTACTACGTATCTTCTGACTATCTACCTCTACTAGATAAAGGACAAACTGTAAGATTAAAACTGGAGAAGATTGGAAATCACGGCACCACCATCATCGCCCAACTTCAGACAATTGATCAAACTCCTACCAGAACAGAGCAAGGCAATCTCTTTAAACTAAGCGCTCTTGCAAAACTATCTAATGAGGATAGTAAACTCATCCAATATGGCTTACAAGGTCGCGTCACTAGTGTAACTGCAAAGAAAACATATTTTGATTATTTCAAAGATAAAATTTTAACCCATTCTGATTAATTTTCAGATAACACTCTATAACTATTTATTATCTTATCAAAAAGGAGAATCATAACATGGATAAGAAACAAAACCTAACTTCATTTCAAAAACTAACAACTACTGAACTCAACCAGATTACAGGTGGAGGATTGTGGGAAGAGCTATATGAAACTATAACAACACCATTAAAATTACGGACTACTTTCAAACCATAAAAAATCTATAGAATTATAAAAACGCATAATATCAGATTTCAAAATGACTGATACTATGCGTTTTATCATGAAAAGATTATAGAAGATACAAGTCACCCATCCCCACCTATACTTCTATCTCTAAGACTTGTTTAAATCTAAAATTAGAACTTGTAGTTTTTAGAATGATATTTGGGTATTTTGTCAAAATACTATTAACATTAGACAAACCAACTCCTCTATTCTGCCCTTTAGACGACATTCCTCTCTCAAATATTTTTGTAACATCAATCTCTCTATCTAGGGTCGGATTTTGGATAATTAAAACTTGCTTATTATTTCTCATATCTTCAAAAAAACAAACACTTAGAGGTTCCTCGACAGTGGCGCTTGCAGCGGCCTCTATCGCGTTATCTAACAATATAGAAACAACTGTTAAAAAATCAATTTCCTCAATCTTTTTGATAACGATTGGTTTTTCTATTTCCAAAGAAACTGGCACTAGTAAACTCTGAGCCTCGGATAATTTTGAGATTAATAAACTCTTCAAGGATAAATCCTCTATATTTCTCAATCTCACTACATCAAATTTTGTATCTTTTAAATTTTTCCCTGAGTCTTTCAAGACACTGTCATAAATTTGAGCAACTAAATCAATATCTTTTCGGTCTATTCCTATCTTTAAACTTGTTAAGATATTTGCATAATCATGCCTAAAGCTTCTAACCTCTTGATAAAGTCCTTCTACTTGTTTACTATAGCTCTTAAGATTTTGAAGTTGAATCTCTTTTTGAAGTACTAAATCTTTTTGCAATTCCTCACGTACATTTCTATCCAGTATATTGACAAAATAGATAAATAAAAAGAAATAGATTGCAGTTATAGCTCCTTGATAATGATTTATAGATAAGTTCAAGATTTTTTTAATATAACCAATAAAAGGAACCAAGATAAAATAACCCAACATTGCAGCATTAGCAATCCTCATTATTTGAGCTAAATGTTTATCCAACACTTTACTTCTTAGATAGCTAAAATCATACTGAAAAACTTTTATTATAAGCAAAGATAGGAGACTTGCTAAAATTGAGAAAATGGTAGCATCGTAATAAACATATATTTCTGTTAAACTAGCAAAATTAGGAATAATAAAATCAACAAAGAAATCATAGATAATCGACCAAAATGTGATAGGAAACAGAGCATAAAAAAGTGTCAATATCAGACTGTATTTCTTTTTATCCAACAACAATGTATAGATAATAAAAAAGATGGGATAATCTAGTACTGTAATAACAACAGGGATATAGAACATCTTAATCAAGGTTAAAAGTAAAAACTCTAATAAAAAATAGAAAAACAATAACTCTAAAGATCTCTTTATAGTCAATTGATAGCCATAAATTTTTGCATGAAGAAATAAAAGTATGTAAAAATTCAAAGATACTAACACAAAAGACATTTACTACTCCTTACTATCATGTAAATCTTTAACTATATTCAGCAATTCCCTCATTTTTAACCTAGATACTAGGCAACTTGACCCGTTCTTCAAATAGACTAGTTTTTCTTCCTTATCTATTGAAGAGATATTATAAGGATTCACAATAAAAGAACGATGACACTGAACCAATCTGGGTTCTTGCTTCAATATATCAGAAATTTTACCGTAAAACTCTATTCTTTCTCTCATAGAATAAAGAACTAGCTTATGAGGAATCATTGACGTTTCTATATAAAGCAAATCCGAAAACGGAACCTGAACGAGTGCTTTAGAATTTGTAAACACAAAAGAATCTTCAGTCATTAGTTGATGTTTATTCTTGTGAACATAAGCGATTGCCTTTTCCACACGTTCCCTAAAAGAGCTTTCAGGTAATTCCTTATCAATAAAATCTAAAGCTGATACTTGATATTGAAAACTAACAGGCATAAATTCTGAATGAGTTGTTACAAAAACAATGACTGCATTTGGATCTCTATCTCTGATTTCCAAAGCAATATCTAACCCTTTTCTAACATCGTTTTTAATTTCAATATCCAAAAAGAAAAGTTGATGACCTCCACGTTCCATCATATCTTCTAACAATTGATTCGGTTTACCATAAACACCACAGTGCTTTACTTCCCAACAATTCTTCTCTAAAATATCATACACCAGATTTTCCATCCTAGTCTGCTGTATAAAATCATCCTCTAATATAAAGATATTCATTTCTCGTCTCCTTTAGTCTTTAACCATCTTTCTTTTACAGTTTTAAAATATCTTCTAGAGCAGATAATATCTGATACTCTTTCATCCATAAATAAAATGGTCTTCGTTTCATACTTCAATCCTATTACTTTGGATAAGTTAACAAGAAACTTTCTATGACACCTGAACAATTTACCCAGACTCATTTCCTCAACTCTAGCTAGGCTCATATACTTCTCAAATACTCCATCAGCTGTAATAAAAATAACAGCATGTGCCTTCGTAGGATGTGTTGTCACATAGTAAACCTTAGAATGAGGCACTTTAACAACTGCTCTGCCTTGGCTTAAAATATATTCTTGCATATTTTTCCTCCTTACTCTCCTATATCATATCAAAACTAGTATCCTATGATGGAAAAAATCTTAAAAGGTATCTGAGTTATCATAAATGGTTATTTTTCAACATTTCATGCTAACATTTATACAATCTAAGATTTCGACATCTTCTATCGGATGTTTTTGATATGATAGAGCAAGAGGAGAAATATGGATACAATTCAAATTCTACATTTTTCATTATTAGGATATATCATCACAAGTGACATCAATTCTTATATTAAAGAAAACTTATCAACAAAAACGAGAATTATAGTTTCTAGGCGTATCATCTATTCCTATAACACTACTACCTATTTTATCATAAAATCAATGTTTTTATCTTCAGATACAATGTATTCTTATATAGAAGATATACGACTCCGTTCTGAATTTGCCAACATTATCATCATAGGAAGTTACATTGATTATGATAAACTTTTCCGTAGTCATTACAGAATATTCGGTGTCATTGATACAGCTAGAAATCATTCTTTACAATCTATACGACAAGAAATTCACTCATATTTAGATGGTATTTATAACAACCTGAAATAAATTAGGTTTGGTAGTCTTTATACATTTCCTCAGCATACATGGCTTCAACAACTTTCAAAAAACCACTGCCCTCCCCAGACCAACCTGAGGAAAGCAGTGATTCTTATTTTAGGAGTTAGGAATGAATACACGAAATCAATTGATCTTATGATTTTTTGTTTTTCAAGAATTCATCGTATTGTTTTTGCATTTCGTTCAATACTTTTTCGTAGGCACCTTCAGATTTCAATTTTTCCATCAATTCTGGAATAGCTTTATCTGGGTCTACAGTACCAGTGTTGATAGCTGTATCAAATTGTTGCATTGTGTTAGAAATAGCTGAGATTTCAGATTTCACATTGTCAGTATTAAAGATAAATCCAAGCGCTGGAGATTCTTTAGCTTCTGCCAATTCTTTCTTAGAATTTTCGATTTGTTGGTCTGTAACGTTTTCGTTGATGTAGAGAATCCAGTTGTTACCAGTGTTCCATCCACTCATGTGAGTGTTTCCTTTGTAGCCATCAAGAACGCGAACACGGTTTTCTTTACCTTCAATTTTTTCCCAGTTCTTGCCTTCTGGACCGTAAACAAGGCCGTTCAAAAGTTCTGGGTTCGTATTCAAGAGGTTCAAGATTTCCATTGATTTTTCTTTGTTCTTAGAGTTGTTTGAGATGACAAAGTTAGCAACTTGTGTTGTTTGGTTTTTCTTAATAAAGTTTGTGATTGGTTTGATTTGGATGTCTTTGTTAGCAACGCGTGAGAGCAAGCTGTTACCGTAGTCAGCTGGTCCTACTGTCTCTTCACGAACGAACCAAGTATCTTGTTGAAGGTCAAATGTAGTGTCACTTGTTGCGACGTCTTTTGGAATGTAGCCAGCTTCATAGAATTTGTGAAGAGTCTTTAAGTGTTCTTTGAAACGAGGCACTTCGTAACGGTTTACAACTTTAGTAGTATCACCTTCAAGGTCAATAACGAATGGAAGCCCGTTTGCTACTGGATAGTCAAAGTTCTCAGAAGGGATGAAGTTCTTAGTAGCTGCAAATGGTACTACGTCTGGAGCTTTTTCTTTAATTTGTTTCAAGACTGGCTCAAGAGTTTCGTAAGAAGTAACACCTGAAATATCGATACCATATTTGGCAAGGAGAGTTCCGTTGAAGGCAAAGTTTTGAGATGATGCAACGTTGGCCGCAACTGGAACAGCGTAAATTTTACCATTTACAGTATTACCCTTGATGTAGGCTGGGTCAAGTGCTTTGTAAAGGTCTTTACCTTCTTTTTTGTACAATTCTGTCAAGTCAGCATAAGCACCTTTTTGAGCATTTACAATATAGTTATCTGCAAAGGCAATATCATAGTTTTCACCAGATGATGTGATAACTGACATTTTCTTACCATAGTCACCCCAGCCAAGGTATTGGATATCCAATTTGGCACCAACTTTTTCTTCGATAATTTTGTTGGCATTTGCTAACAATTCATCCAAGTTGTCTGGTTTGTCACCGATTTGGTACATTTTGATAACAGGTTTGTCACCTGAATCAGCAGCTTTTTTGCTGTTACCTGTCAAATTTCCACAAGCAGCAAGACCTGCAGCCAGAGCGACTACACTAGCAGATGCAAAAGCATATTTTTTCCAGTTTTTCATGATAAAAACTCCTTTTTTTATTTTTAAACTTATAAACAATGTAATGATCTTAACTTCACGCAAGGGAAGTTTGGAAATGAGAAATGTTCTTTCTCAATAAGCACTATTCTTTCACACCACCGATAGTCAAACCTTTTACAAAGTAGCGTTGGAAGAATGGATACAAAATCGCGATTGGAAGGGTTGCAACCACAACCATGGCCATACGACCTGTTTCTTTCGGTAGAGCAACTCCCAGTTGACCAGTCAAGCCGACCGCTTTGGCAATGTAGTCCATATTTTGTTGGATTTGCATGAGCAAATATTGCAATGGATACAAGTTGTCACTCTTGATGTAAAGAAGGGCGTTGAACCAGTCATTCCAGAAACCAAGAGCTGTCAAAAGCGTGATGGTTGCGATACCTGGTAGTGACAATGGCAAACAGATTTGGAAGAAAATCCGAGCCTCACTAGCACCATCGATACGAGCCGATTCTAGAATGGCTTCTGGAATGGTCTTCTTGAAGAAGGAACGCATCAAGATGATGTTAAATGGTGAGAGAAGCATTGGAACAATCAAGGCCCAAACAGTATCCCCAAGCTGAAGCACACGAGTCACCATGATATAACCTGGTACCAAACCAGCGTTGAACAACATACTGAGCAGAACGAAGATGGTAAAGAATCTGCGATACTTAAAGGTTGTCCGTGAAATAGCGTAGGCATAGGTTGTTGTGATAAAGACATTTGTAAATGTCCCAACTACGGTTACAAAGACAGAAATGAAGAGGGCTTGTAAGATTTTATCCTTAAACTGTGCCAAGAACTCAAAACCGTCTAATCCAAATTGGGATGGGAAGAAGCTGTAGCCGTATTGGAGGAGGCTTTTCTCGTCCGTCACTGAAATAATGATAACGAATACGAAGGGTAGGATACAAGAGAGGGCAATCAAACCCGAAATGATACTGAAGAAGATATCTGCTTTCTTACTGAAGGAGTGAATGCCGACATTATCAATTTTTTCTTTTTTAATTTTCTTTTCTGCCATATTCTCCTCCTTCTAGAACAAGGCTGAGTTTGGATCAACTCGTCTTGCAAGTAAGTTTGATAGAACCACCAGAATCAAGCCGACTACTGATTGGTAGAGACCTGCTGCTGAAGCCATCCCGATATCCGCTGTCTGGGTCAGACCATTATATACATATACATCCAAAACGTTGGTTACGTTATAGAGCTGACCAGCATTGTGAGGGATTTGGTAGAAAAGACCGAAGTCTGCACGGAAGATATTTCCGACTGCAAGGATGGTCAATACGGTTACCAATGGTGTCAACTGCGGAATGGTTACATTGCGAATGCGCTGCCATTTGCTGGCCCCGTCCACTGTCGCTGCTTCGTAGTAGGTTGGATCAATTCCCATGATTGTCGCATAGTACATGACACTGCTATATCCAAAGCCTTTCCAAATACCTAGGAAAAGTAGGAGATAGGGCCAGATGCCCAGGTCAGCGTAAAAATTGACTTCTTTGAGACCAAGACTTTCCAATAGATGATTGAAGACCCCTTTATCAATATTTAGGAAGGCATCTGTAAAGAAACTAATGATAACCCAAGACAAGAAGTAAGGGAACAACATAGAAGTTTGAAAAATCTTCACCATTCTCTTAGAACGGAGCTCGCTGAGGATAATGGCAATCCCTACAGATACAACTAAACCTAGAAAGATAAAGCCAAGATTGTAGAGAACCGTATTTCGTGTGATAATAAAGGCGTCTCTTGAACTAAATAAGAATCTGAAATTATCGAGTCCGACCCATTTACTATTTATGATACTATCTATGAAACCATTACTGGTCATGTGGTAGTCTTTGAAGGCAACCACATTCCCAAATACTGGAATGTAAAAGAATAGAATCAACCAGAGTGCCCCTGGCAAAACCATCAAGAGAAAAATCCAGTTATCTCTCAAGATTTTTGAAAACTTATTCATAATTTCCTCCCTTTTTATTTTGATATCCATCTAAAAATTCTTTTTTAGACTTTTGATAACGATTACATTATTAGTATACTCCTATTTGCAGATTAGGTTAAACTCCTAATTATAGAAAAAACTCCACAAATTATGTAGCAGATTTAAAACTTTATCACCACTATCAAACAAATGTCCTAAATCAATTGTTTATTTTATCTCTATTAGCCCAGTGATGGCGTCACTCTGTTATCCTGTGCTAGTCTCTCAAACTAAATTTTAGGAGCAATGAAGCCCACTATTTTTAGAAAAAAGGCCTATTATCAAGTTCCTTATACTTTTGACCATAGAGATTTTTCTCTTTTTAACGTTTTTTCTCAAAACTCATCATGAGCTCTGTCTAAAAATAAAGGTACTGATTTTCTCAACTTTTTTAGAAAGCTAATACTCTTCGAAAATCTCTTCAAACTACGTCAGCTTCCATCTGCAACCTCAAAACAGTGTTTTGAGCAACCTGCGGCTAGCTTCCTAGTTTGCTCTTTGATTTTCATTGAGTATAAGGCAAGACCAAGTCAATTTATAACAATGTTTTAGAAGCCATATTGTACTAGTCCAGACTCAGTTCATTATAGTGTCTGATTTCTCCGAGACTGACTCCCTACAAAAAGTGCAAATAAGAAATCTCCAGCTTAGTAACTATCAGTGAGTTCTCGAGCCTGGAAATTTTTCAATATGCCTCGTTATTGAACGGTTACAGTTTGCCGTCCACTTCCTGACATGCAAAAATCTCCTAGCAGGCTTTCCTGCTAGGAGATTTTCTTATGAGAGGTACTTGTTTAAGCCTTAAAAATTGGACTTATCATCTGATAATTATCAAACAATCTACCAATTAAGCTTCTTCGTCTTCTTTACGACGACGTCCTGCAAGACCAAGACCAAGTAAGGCACTTGCGGCAGCTGCTACCATAGCTACAGTAGAATCTGCTGTACCTGTATTTGGCAATTCTTTAGATGCTTTAGGCGCATTTGCTTGTGCTGATACTGTTTGACTAGCATTAGCTGCTGCTTGAGTTGTAGCTGGAGCTACAGCTGGTGTTTGAGATACTTGATCCTCAGCTGGAGTTACATGGTCAGCTACTGGAGCAAGTTTCGCCATAAAGTCTTCGATACGTTTCACCATTGCATCCACTTCTGCTTGACTTGCGTCTGCGTTAGCAAATACTTTCTTAGCATCTGCTGATAATGCATTCGCTTCTTTTGCAGTTTCTGCATCAAGCTTAGCTGATTCTTGGATGATTAGCTCATCTAGCTGATGAATAGCACTTTCTAACTTGGATTTATTCACTTTGGCTTGAGTGTTCGTCATTCCGTTATCGACAGAAGGACCGTAGTTTCCACCATTATATGGAGGTATGATATTTTGATTTTTTGGTAAAATCACTTCAACTGGAACTTCAAGTTTTTGTACACTTCCATCCGCTAGTCTTAATGTCACTGTAGCAATTTTAGTACCGATAGTATTCGTATCAGGCAATACCATATTGAGGACTGAGATTTCTTCTGGTAAATCTAATTTCGCTAACACATCTGCTTGGGAAAGGGCTGTACCGCGTTCAACTTTCACTACTCCATTGATTAAAGCTTTCAGGGCATCTTCTAGTTTTAATTCTGGAAGATCAGCTACAAGTGCATCTTGATCAACTTGGTATAAGAAGGTTCTGAGAACTTTATCGAGTTCTGCTTGGGTTGTGGAGCTATCGATGGCTTCTAATGCTTTTTCCTTTAAGGCTTCAACTGTATCAAGTGCTTTTTGCTTTTCTTCATCAGAAAGTTTTTTATCTGCTTTGATACTTGCAATTTTTTCATTTGCTGTCGTTTCAACTACTTCTCTAGCTTCTACAGCATCAAGTAATGATTTTTTCGCAATTTCTAAAGCATCTTTTGCCTTAATTGCTAGTTCTAAGGCTTTGTCAACCTCAACCTGTGAAGCATTTTCATTATCAATAACTTTTTTAACTTCTTTTAAAACTTTCTCTGATTCTTCTTGTATTTTTTTATACTCATCAATCGTCGCTTTGGTCTTTCCTTTTGTCGAATCTTCTAAAATTAAACTATTTAATGCGTCAGTGGTGTTTATCAATTGTGTTTTGTCCGTTGGTGCTCCTGTTAGGGCGCCTTGGGCAGTTTCAATGGCTTTCTTGGCATTATTCACTTCTTCTTGCGTTGCATTTGGATCCTTCAATACTGCTTCTGCTTTTGTAATCGCATCATCATATGCTTGTTTCTTAGCCGCATCTGTTTCGTTATAGTATTTCGCATCCGTGGTTTTAGCTGCTTCTGCTGTTGTTGAAGCGGTGCGTAACGCGTCTTTATCTGTTGGTGCTCCTGTTAGGGCGCCTTGCGCTGTTTCAATCGCTTGCTTAGCTTGGTCTACCGCAGTTTGCGTCGCGTTTGGATCCTTCAATACTGCTTCTGCTTTTGTAATCGCATCATCATATACTGCTTTCTTAGCCGCATCTGTTTCGTTGTAGTATTTCGCATCCGTGGTTTTCGCTGCTTTTGCTTCGTTTGTCGCAGTTGTTAATGCTTCTTTATCCGTTGGTACTCCTGTTAAGGCTTTTTGCGCTGTTTCAATAGCTTTCTTGGCATTATTCACTGCTTCTTGCGTTGCGTTTGGATTGTTCAATACCATTTCTGCATCTGTTATCGCATCATCATATGCTGCTTTCTTAGCCGCATCTGTTTCGTTGTAGTATTTCGCATCCGTGGTTTTAGCTGCTTCTGCTGTTGTTGAAGCGGTGCGTAACGCGTCTTTATCTGTTGGTGCTCCTGTTAGGGCGCCTTGCGCTGTTTCAATCGCTTGCTTAGCTTGGTCTACCGCAGTTTGCGTCGCGTTTGGATCCTTCAATACTGCTTCTGCTTTTGTAATCGCATCATCATATACTGCTTTCTTAGCCGCATCTGTTTCGTTGTAGTATTTCGCATCCGTGGTTTTCGCTGCTTTTGCTTCGTTTGTCGCAGTTGTTAATGCTTCTTTATCCGTTGGTACTCCTGTTAAGGCTTTTTGCGCTGTTTCAATAGCTTTCTTGGCATTATTCACTGCTTCTTGCGTTGCGTTTGGATTGTTCAATACCATTTCTGCATCTGTTATCGCATCATCATATGCTTGTTTCTTAGCCGCATCTGTTTCGTTGTAGTATTTCGCATCCGTGGTTTTCGCTGCTTTTGCTTCGTTTGTCGCAGTTGTTAATGCTTCTTTATCCGTTGGTGCTCCTGTTAGGGCGCCTTGGGCAGTTTCAATCGCTTTCTTGGCATTATTCACTGCTTCTTGCGTTGCGTTTGGATTGTTCAATACCATTTCTGCATCTGTTATCGCATCATCATATGCTGCTTTCTTAGCCGCATCTGTTTCGTTGTAGTATTTCGCATCCGTGGTTTTAGCTGCTTCTGCTGTTGTTGAAGCGGTGCGTAACGCGTCTTTATCTGTTGGTGCTCCTGTTAGGGCGCCTTGCGCTGTTTCAATCGCTTGCTTAGCTTGGTCTACCGCAGTTTGCGTCGCGTTTGGATCCTTCAATACTGCTTCTGCTTTTGTAATCGCATCATCATATGCTGCTTTCTTAGCCGCATCTGTTTCGTTGTAGTATTTCGCATCCGTGGTTTTAGCTGCTTCTGCTGTTGTTGAAGCGGTGCGTAACGCGTCTTTATCTGTTGGTGCTCCTGTTAGGGCGCCTTGGGCAGTTTCAATCGCTTTCTTGGCATTATTCACTGCTTCTTGCGTTGCGTTTGGATTGTTCAATACCATTTCTGCATCTGTTATCGCATCATCATATGCTGCTTTCTTAGCCGCATCTGTTTCGTTGTAGTATTTCGCATCCGTGGTTTTAGCTGCTTCTGCTGTTGTTGAAGCGGTGCGTAACGCGTCTTTATCTGTTGGTGCTCCTGTTAGGGCGCCTTGCGCTGTTTCAATCGCTTGCTTAGCTTGGTCTACCGCAGTTTGCGTCGCGTTTGGATCCTTCAATACTGCTTCTGCTTTTGTAATCGCATCATCATATACTGCTTTCTTAGCCGCATCTGTTTCGTTGTAGTATTTCGCATCCGTGGTTTTCGCTGCTTTTGCTTCGTTTGTCGCAGTTGTTAATGCTTCTTTATCCGTTGGTACTCCTGTTAAGGCTTTTTGCGCTGTTTCAATAGCTTTCTTGGCATTATTCACTGCTTCTTGCGTTGCGTTTGGATTGTTCAATACCATTTCTGCATCTGTTATCGCATCATCATATGCTTGTTTCTTAGCCGCATCTGTTTCGTTGTAGTATTTCGCATCCGTGGTTTTCGCTGCTTTTGCTTCGTTTGTCGCAGTTGTTAATGCTTCTTTATCCGTTGGTGCTCCTGTTAGGGCGCCTTGGGCAGTTTCAATCGCTTTCTTGGCATTATTCACTGCTTCTTGCGTTGCGTTTGGATTGTTCAATACCATTTCTGCATCTGTTATCGCATCATCATATGCTGCTTTCTTAGCCGCATCTGTTTCGTTGTAGTATTTCGCATCCGTGGTTTTAGCTGCTTCTGCTGTTGTTGAAGCGGTGCGTAACGCGTCTTTATCTGTTGGTGCTCCTGTTAGGGCGCCTTGGGCAGTTTCAATCGCTTTCTTGGCATTATTCACTGCTTCTTGCGTCGCGTTTGGATCCTTCAATACTGCTTCTGCTTTTGTAATCGCATCATCATATGCTGCTTTCTTAGCCGCATCTGTTTCGTTATAGTATTTCGCATCCGTGGTTTTAGCTGCTTCTGCTGTTGTTGAAGCGGTGCGTAACGCGTCTTTATCCGTTGGTACTCCTGTTAAGGCTTTTTGCGCTGTTTCAATAGCTTTCTTGGCATTATTCACTGCTTCTTGCGTTGCGTTTGGATTGTTCAATACCGTTTCTGCATCTGTTATCGCATCATCATATGCTTGTTTCTTAGCCGCATCTGTTTCGTTGTAGTATTTCGCATCCGTGGTTTTCGCTGCTTTTGCTTCGTTTGTCGCAGTTGTTAATGCTTCTTTATCCGTTGGTGCTCCTGTTAGGGCGCCTTGGGCAGTTTCAATCGCTTTCTTGGCATTATTCACTGCTTCTTGCGTCGCGTTTGGATCCTTCAATACTGCTTCTGCTTTTGTAATCGCATCATCATATGCTTGTTTCTTAGTTGCATCTGTTTCGTTGTAGTATTTCGCATCCGTTGTTTTCGCTGCTTTCGCTTCGTTCGTAGCAGTTGTTAGAGCTTCTTTATTCGTTGGTACTCCATTTAATGCATTTGTAGCTTCTTCGATTGCTTGTTTGGCTGCATCTACTTGAGTTTGATCCGCATCCGCATCATCTATTACTGTTTGTCCATTTTTTATCGCTTCATCATACGCATCCCTTGTTGTTTTATCTGCATTATAATATTTAAAGTTTCCTTTAACAGTAGTTTCTTCTCCTACCGCTTTTCTTAACTCCGTCTTATTTCCTTGTTCAACTAACAGTCCAGCAGCAGTATCTAATTTCCCTTTTATAACTTCTACTTTTTCTAATGCGGTACTTACTTCATCTTTAGTTGCATTTCCTTGTTTATTGATGATAGTCGTTACTTCTTGTTTTATTGACTCAATTTCTTGATTATACTTCTCAAATTCTTTATTGTATTCAGCAATACTCTTAGGTGTTTTGGTGTCTGTTGCTACCTTTTTTAACCCTTCAACTTGTGCAGATAAATTAGTCTTTTCATCACTTGTCGCTGCCGGAACTAAAGCTTCTTGTTTTGATAAAAGCGTTGAAAATGCCCGTTTATAATCTGCTGTTGTTTTTAACTGTCCAGTAAGAAGATTATTTACTTTTTCAAGTTCAGCTGTATATGCATTGATAGTATCGTCCGTTTTCCCTGCCTTATCTGCCGTTTCCGTTTCAAGTAATTTATCATAAATTCTTTGCAAGAGGTTTTTGGCAACACTGCTAGTATCTTGTTCAATTGAAAAATCTAAACCAGTAACCGGAAGTGCATAACCTAAATACGGAGATTGATAAGAAAGCCCTACTTCTTTATCTGTTGCATTACTAATTCGTACTTTATATGAAACTGCACCCTTTGGAAGTTCTATATCACGGCTAGTAAAAGAACCTCCTGTACCATTAGGTTTATTGTTCTCCTCTGCTAATTTTTCATTCACTTGATTTTCTGTCAATCCATTAGCATTTAGCACTTCATTTCTCGTAGTACCATCTTTAGCTGCAACAACCGTTTTATCTTTATCTTGCCCACCCTTTTGAGGATAAAATGTAGTTGTATAAATACTACTTTCTGTCCCATCTTGTCCAATCGAATAAACTTCGACCTTATATCCTGCTTTAGTATTGTTAATATCTCCAGAGTATCCTGTTTTAAAAGCAACTTTTATTCTAGACCCATCGTTTGAAGAATATGCACGAAACGTTTTCTCAATACCTTGAAAACCTTTGACAGCTTTTGCAGTAGAAGCTCCCCCTTCCCCAACTCTTACATAAGTAGAGTCATCATAAGCTGCTTCTGTATGGTTTTTATAAGATCTGACTTTCGTTAGAAAAAGCATATACTCACTAGTTCTATCAAATGACTGTTCTCGTAGCCAAACCTTTCTGTTGGTGTCATATTGATTATTTGTCGTATTAAGTGTTTCAACAGGGAATACGCCTCGGTCTGTCTTTCTTGCAATTGCAAATTTACCTTGCTGTCCATCAGAAGATACAGCTCTCCAACCACCAAACTCGTCAATTTCAGTAACGCTACCTTTAGCTACATTTTTAGCTTTTCCTAACTCATCCATACTTTGGATTTTTTTATTATTTTGAATGGTATCCGGCAAACTTTGTAACGTAGTTGCTAACGTTTTTAAATCCGCATTCTCTGCAGGTGCTGTGTAAGTCTGGTGTGCCGATGGATCAGTATCAGTCGTTGTCTCACCTGTTCGGAATGGATTATTTCTATCTAGGGCTTGTCTATTACGTGGATCATGTTGTCCTGAGTTTGCGATAGAGTTGCTTCCTGTAGCTTTCTCAGTATTGCTAGCTTTCTTACCGACAGTCGCTTTTCCTTCTGTAGTATCTAGTTTAGGACTTTCCACTTGCGCTTTAGGCTTGCTACGTAAACCGCTGCTAGCTGTCATAAGAAGTTTTCTGTAAGCTTTTGTTAACTCCTCTTGACTTTTGGCTGTTGTTAGGGCAAGTTTTGCTAATTCTAAATGTTCTTTAAGGGTTGCGACACTTTCAGCTGTCTTAGTCGCATAGCTACCTGAGGCTAATTTAGCATCAATTTCTGCTACATAATCTTCCAGCTGTTTTTTATCCAAGTTAGATGTAGCCTTTTCTTCTGCTTCTTCTGTTGCTGAAACAGTAGTTGTTGCTACTGGCGCTGGAGTTGCAGTAGTGGCTGTTTCTTCTTTCTCTTTTGAAACAGTAGGTGATTCGACTGATGATGCGCTTGCATCAGTAGATGTTGGAGTAGTTGTTTCTTCTTGACCTTCCGGAGCAGTAGTCTCACTGCTACCAGAATTTCCATCCAACTGACTGACTACTGGAGTCGCCCCGTAGGTTCCATTCTGGACATCTGGGTCTTTCAGTGGTGAGCCTTGTCTTCCCTCATTAGTTGGGGTTACACCTTGCTCTGTGGCAGACACTGTCCCATTTCCTGGAAATATGAACAAGGCTGCTACTGCAACACTAGCAGCTCCAAAACTAACCTTACGAATCGAAAACCGCAGGCGTTTTTCTCTATCTTCATTACCTTTATAAAACATATATCATTTTGCTCCTTTTCCGATAATTATCGGTTAATATATAATGGAAGGACAAATAAAAAGCCCCCCCTAAAATATTTATGCATATTTTAGACTGGCATAATTCATTATACTCTTTTTCATTTTATAAATCAAATTTTATGAACTAAGCTTGATATGATGCATCTTATCCAATTCTTCTGTTTCACGCGAAACACCCTGCGCCAGGCAAGGTGTTCTTGTTTTTAAGTTGTATAAATCGTTGAAGCTGTCGCAATGGTATGCCATTGGTTGGCTGTTGTGGCTGCGAAGCCCTTGTCTGCGTAGAAGTCGTTAAATGGCAGAATTTCTACTTCCAGCTCATCGATGCGGTCAAGCTGGCCAGCCAGATAAGCCTCGATGCGGCTTTCTACTCGTTTGATGCGTTGCAAGAGTCCGCCCATACGGATGTCAACTGTATCCAAGCCAAAGACCTTGTTTTCTTTCAGCCATTGGTGGCTAAAGAGGGCATGGAAGTCTTCAATTTGGCTTCTGAGTTCTGGTAATTCTTGTCTTGCGATTTCTTGCAGACTTTCTTTATCATCTGCTTGATAGGCTTGACGAATGCGTCGTCCCACATCGACTTTGCTACTTAAAATCTGGTTCAACTGAGCCTGAGTTTCAAAGAGGTAAGAGTAAGCACCAGCTTTTTCTTTGATTTCAGCAAGTGTCTCAGCAGACTGAGCAAAGTGCGATTTGTCCTGTTCAGGTGTCATGTGTCGGTCAAGAATGGGACAGAGAACATCCTGATAAAAGACATAGCGGTTGGGATTGATACCACTGAGATTATCTGGCAGGTCTGGCAAGAGGTTGGCAAGGTCAATCTGCATAAAATCTTCAACCGATAGACCAGTATTGGTCTGAAAGTGAGCAGACAAACGGTCTAGGTCATTGCGATAGCTTAGTTCGGCCCAAATTTGCAAGCTTGGGAGAATAGAAAACTGGGCAGTTTCACCACCATTGTCCCCCCAACCCGTCACGATGACTTCTTTGATGTCATTGGCACGACAGGCTTTATTTGCCTCGATAGCCACTAGACGGCTAAAATGGTTGTGAGGTGTAAAGCCAATCCACTTCCAAGCACCACCTGCAAAGGCAAGGTCATGACTAATCTTATGATGATTGCGGAAATTACGGTTGTATTTTTCCTCGCTATCCTGATAATAGTCCCAGTAAACCAAAGTCACTCGGTCTTTGAGACGGTCTAGGTAGACACGCGTTTCTTCTGGAATTTCCACATCACGGTCGTACTGGCCATCTGCTGACATAAGTTTAAAGAACATATCGCTCCACATCTGGCAGTGGAAACCATACTTGTCAGCAATATCCAGCACGCGCTCCAAGTGTTGACACATTAGGAGACTACGATCCACAACACCGTTCAGAATCAAGTAACGTCCCAAACCAACCAAGTGGGCTTCGTCCATCCCGATATTGACCTTGCGAGTTTGCAGTTTAGACAAAGTAGCAAACATCCCGTCAATCAGGTCATAAACCTTTTCCTCGCCAATAAGGAGAATGTCCTCTACATCACGGAGCTCCTGGACTTCCTTAACACCCCATTTGACAAAGGCTGACAAGTGGGCCAAGGTCTGGATACATGGCACAAAGGTCATGTCAAACTGCTGGGCATAAGCTTCGATTTCCTGCAACTCCTCAGCTGAGTAGGCTCCACGGAAATAGCCAAAGTAAGGCTGCCCTTCAATCTGGTAAGTGTCTTCCATGTAAAGTTCAAAGGTTGGATAGCCCATGAGAGCTAAGAGTTCAATCATCTGCTTGGCAGAAGCGACATTCAGCACCGCATTGCGCGAACAGTCAGCCATATAGGCTAAATCTTCGTAAGCTGCTTGTTCCTCAATCTCTACTTTATCACCTTCTACTAGAGCTGTTGCCAACAAGGACAAGGCACGATAAAGTTGGTGAGGTTTGCGGTAGGTCAATTGATAGTGACCATCCTCACCCTTGATAGAGATAGAAGCTTGATCAGACTGAGTGACTAACACCTCAACATCTGGTAGAGAAATGTGCTTTTTTAATATTTCAATAGCTTGCGCTTGTTTGGGACTGAGTCCTGTAAATCTTACCATTGATTTTCCTCCTGTAACCAGTTGACAAGGGCACCGTAAAGATTAGCATCTGCATGATAGGTGCAGGCTTGGATAACGGGTGCGACCGTATATTCTTCGTAGGTATCGACAAAGTCTTCAACAGCTTCCTTGACACCTTGGATAAAATCTGGATTTTGACTGATAGAGCCTCCCAGACTGATGACATCTGGATCGATGAGATACTGGATATTGAGCAAGCCTTGCGCCAAATTGCGGTTCATGCGCTCAATGGCTTCTTGGCAAAGAGCATTCCCAGCTGCGGCTTCTTGGTAAATCTTGCGGCCGTCCCAGTCAATCTGACCAGATTTTTCAATCACGTAGCGTACCATATTCCCAGTTGATGCTAGTTGCGACCAGTTGTTGAGCTTTTCAGCAGGGGCAAGGGTGGTCATATAGCCAAATTCTCCACCCAGACCGTGGCGACCTCGGTGCAGTCTGCCATTGATAATCATGGCTCCGCCAATCCCTGTCCCAATCACGACACAGGCTGCATTTTCAAGTTCTGGATGAGCCAGTAATTCACTGAGTCCAACGCAGTTGGCATCATTTTCCAGATGGACAGGAATCTGATAAGAGCTAAGCGCCTCATACCAAGAAAATCCGTGGATATAAGGGACAGCACTGAAGCCATCAATCACACCTGTCTCTTGATTGACTGCACCTGGAACGCTCATAGCAATCCCACTGTAATCCTGCTCTGACAAGCGCTGGTCTAACCAAGCTAGTAAATCCTCCAAGTTTTCTGGTGTTGGGATACTTGTCTTATTCAGTATTTTCCCATCAGGAGTCAGACTAGCAAACTTAATCCCAGTCCCTCCGATATCAATCGTTGCAATGGTCATTGTTTTTACCATAAAAAGGGGCGAATCAGCAGTTAGTTCTTATCTTTTCGCCCCTCCTTTCTTTTTAGGTTTACTTTTTGAAATTAAATTTCTTCTTTTTTAATCAATTCTGTACGAATCTCTTGTGGAGCCAATAGTCTTGAATGAACTGAATATGGTCGCTCAAGTAAGTCAAGAATAGTTTGTTGGTGTTCTGATATGCGCACATTTTCTTGACTCATATTGTAGTAACGGAGGACATAGCCTTCTTCATTTTCAGCTACCTTAAAGGCTGTTGGACAGATTTGCGGCATGCTGAGAACAGAATGGCTCAAGAGGCTACCAGTCGTAGCCACGCTTCCTTCTTGTTTAGCAAGCTGAAGGCTGGTAAATGGTGTCTGCAAGGCTTTAGCGCGACGATAGGCTGAAAAGCGTTCTTGGGCTTGGTGGCATTCGAGAGCAAACTCGACTTCAAACTCACGCAAGCATTGTGCTTCTGGTGTTGGGAAGTAGCCCCAGTCACCTAGCTCACCTGATGCACGCAAAATAGTCACTGCAATGGTGTCGTCTCCAAGGATTTCGTATTCATTCAATCCCTTGTTGGATACAGTCACACCTTTTTCATCGTCATACAGACTAACAAAGGCTTGTTGGTGTTGAGGATTTTCAGGATTTTCCCATGAAGCCGCTGGTTTGTTTGGTCGTGTCACCACCTCATAGATGCTTTCAGAATCATTGCTTGGACGCGTGTTATGAGTCTTGACCAAGAGACGGATACGGTGGTCTTTGGCAGTGTTAGTAAAGCGAGTCTTAAAGCGGATTTGTGGATTGTCAACAAAGACAGTCAACTCAGTTTCAAGAGGAATGCTTGTCAATTCTTCTGAACGTCCCGCCTCACGCTTCATAAACTCGATGATACCTTTTTGCTCTTCTTCTAGCTTTTCATCGGCACTGACAGGCACGGTCAATTCATGTTTAAGCAAAATCTTAGCATAGCGAGCTGTGTTTTCCAAGACCTCGTAGCCCTTAAGCTCTGCATAGATTGGCTCTGTTCCTTTTGGTTGGAAATAGATATACTCGTTTCCGATGTCACCACGGTCTTCGAAGCGGATAAAGTCTTCATAGGCTTCGTGAGTTGTCTTATCATAGACTGTGATGTTGTCATCCACACTCACCGTTACAAATGGCGTATCAATCACTCCGTTTTGGTAAATACCGTCGCGGTGTTCTTGCTCTCCTTCCAGCAATTGGAAGGTTGTCCAAGAAAGTGGCGCTAGGTGAACTGGAATGGTCACGCGCACTTGGCGAGCGATACGAGCTTGGCGGAACTTGTCTTTTGGTAAATCGTACTCAAAATTAGCTCCGAGGTCTTCGATTTTAGCCTCTACAGGACGCCCATCCAAGTCCTCCACACGGTAGCTTGGCAAGGTAAGAGCAGCCATCTTCTTGTATCCCTCTGTTGGGTGCAATTCCTTGAAATCACAAGTCGCCACATCAATCACTGTGCTAACAGTATCGACCTTATCATGCAAACCTGTGTTAATGACAGTAAAGAGATAATCACTTTGAGCTTCGTGAGTTGCAATTTTGCCCTTCCACTCGTTGAGAAGATTGGTCTTAACAAAGGTTCCGACTTGGTTAACCTTGGCAAAACGAGTTTCCATCTCACGGTGAACTTCGTCCACGCTACAGCCACAGATGCTATCATGCGGCGCATTCTGCAAAAGAGTTTTCCAAGCATAGGTCAACTGATCCTTGTGGTTGTGGCCCCCAGTGATAATCGTCAAGGGTTCTACAACTTGCTCTAGGAGGTTGCTATTTTCTTGGAAGGCTTGTTTGAGGTAAATGCGGGATGAAGAAGTATTAGCAAGTGTGTACCAGCCATCTGTTTCCTGACTGGTCAACTCACCTGTAACCGTTGATAAGTGTTCAGGAAGGGCACCTTCCACGGCTTGAACATATTCATCAAAAGAACTGTGAACAAAGGTTACATCTGGGAAGAGTTCATTTGCTACACGAATGGCTTCACTCAGATTTTTCTGCACAGGCTGGTGGTCACATCCGTTCATCATCAACCATTGGTTGGTCGAAGCATAGGCACGCACGTCTGCCAGTTTTTGTTTCCAGAAGGTCAAGGCCTCTTCTTTATCAACTGGGATTTCATTCCCGTTACTGTACCAGTTGGCAAAGAGGATACCGAGGACACGACTTCCGTCCGCACCCTGCCAGTACATTTCTGAAAACTGGGAAGTAAACTGCTCATCTTCGAGGACTTGGTTGTCAAATCCAATCGGCTTCACACCACGACCAAAAGCTGCCACGTGAATGCCTGATTTTTGAAGGATTTGAGGCGCTTGCCCCATATTTCCAAAGGTATCTGGGAAGTAACCAATTTGAGTAGATTTGCCCCATTTGGCAGCTTCTTGCTGACCAATAAGAGTATTGCGGACATTGGCTTCACTTGAAATCAAATAATCATCCTGCAAGATGTAAAAGGGACCAATCTTCAATTTTCCTTCGTCAATGTAGCGTTGGACTTTGTCTCGATTTTCAGGGCGAATCTCCAAGTAGTCATCAAGGACAATGGTTTGACCATCCAAGTGAAAGCTCTTGAACTCAGGGTCATTTTCAAAGAGATCAAAGAGATTGTCAAACAATTCCACCAACTGCATACGGTGGCTTTCAAAAGGCAAGTACCACTCACGATCCCAGTGACTATGTGAGATAATATGTACAACAACATTTTCCATGAAGTAAAACCTCATTCTAAATTAAATTTTTAATGTTTTAAATGTAAATTTGTGATTCTAACAAGAATCAGTTGCGCTAAAGCATGTTCCCTAGCGAATATCCAAGTAATCCAAGACCAATTCACAGAACATCATGTTGGCCCAAGAGAACCATTCACGAGAGTAGAGAGTTGGGTCATCTACGTGGAAGCTTTCGTGCATGACACCTGTACCACCATCGCAAGCAACCAGCTGATCCAGCAAGAATTTTTTCTCTGCCTTATCTCTTGTTGTCAATCCTTGGATAGAAAGGGCGATTGGCCAGATATAGCGATAGAAGGTATGAGAACTTCCGAGACCGCTAGCGTATTCTCCTTGGTAGAAGTATGGATTTTCAGAGCTCAGAATGGTACGGCGAGTGGCTTGATACACTTCATCATCGATCGAACAGTAGCCCAGATAGGGCGCAGCTAGTAGACTTGGTACATTTGGATCATCCATGATGCTGGCATTTCCTAGGCCATCTACTTCAAAAGCGTAAATCTTTTCGCCCTTGCTGTTGGTGGTGTAAGCGTAGTTTTCGATTCCTTCTTGGATTTCATCCTGAAGACGCTTGGCATCAGCAATAACACTCTGGCTATCAGCTAGGTCTAATTCGACAAAGATTTCTTGCACATAACCCAAGACTACTACAGCAAACATATTTGACGGAATCAAGTAACTATACTGACAGCAGTCATCGCTCGGACGAAAGGCTGACCAAGTCATACCTGTCACTGCAAAATCAGGTCCAAAGCCATCATTTACCAAGGTGTCTTCCTTACGGTCCGTATCTCGGACAAAACGATAAGGAGAGTTTCTATGGTCTTGTTCTACCGTCCAAAGATGGAGAATTTCCTTAGTCGCTGCGACAAAAGTCTCATCAAACTGACTGGTCTCGTCAGTCTCTTTCCAGAGGAGATAGGCCAACTGCAAAGGATAGCAAAGCGAGTCCACCTCATACTTGCGTTCCCAAATCCAGCCATTAAGGTCGGTGTGGTCGGTCTCGTGGTGCCCCTTCCAGTTTTCCTCAATGTTGAAGGAATTGGCATAAGGATCCTTGAGCACCAAGGTCATCTGACGTTTGACTAAACCTGCAATGGTCTGACGCAGGAGGACATCTCTTTTAGCCACATGCAGGTAGGGTCTGAGTTGGGCTGTCGAATCCCGAAGCCACATTGCAGGAATATCCCCTGTCAAGACAAAAGTGGAACCATCTTCTAGGATTTCAACCGTATTGTCCAAGGTGTCTGTATAGCAACGCTCGAAAACATCCACCCACTCTGGATGGTCCTTAGCTCGCTCTGCCACTTCATCTAGCCATTCTCTAACAATTTCTTTTGAATAAATCATCGTGCAGTATCCTCTTTCAAACAAGTTTCATTTTCAGTATATAGCTTTTGAGACAGAAAATACATACACAAATGATAGTCATTTTTCTACAAAATAGTTATCTTTGAAACTCCTTTTCTAAAGGCCCCATTTTTCTGATATAATGTAGAAAAACAGCTAAAGGAAAGACTATGAAACCACTACTTGAAACCATCGATACCCGCTTTGGAACTGCCAGCAAGCATGCCTTTTCTCGGGGAAATACCCTGCCATACACAGGCGTGCCTTTTGGGATGAATTACTTTGTACCCCAGACCAGTGACCAGGAGGGCTCTTGGTTTTTTGATCCACATCTGCCTATCTTTCAGGGGATTCGATTAACCCACCAGCCCAGTCCTTGGATTGGGGACTACTCTTGGCTCCTTCTGACACCTGTCACAGGTAAACTGGGTGGAGACAGCCTCTTCCATCGTCAGTCTTCTTATAACATAGATAAGGTCTCTTTCAAACCTCATTATCTGAAGATTTTCTCCCTGCGCTATCAGATCGAAACCCAGCTCACACCGACTTGCTACGGTGCTTCTATTCGTTTGGAGCAAAAGCAAGGCAAAGCCCTCTCCCTCTATCTTCACGCAGCAGATGAACTGACAGTAGAACAAGTAGATAAGCGAACTCTGGCCTTGAGACAAGAAGGAAAAACTGAGACTAACAAAAATCCGCTAAAACTATTCACTGCCCTGCAAATGAATACGGATATTCTTGCTGTCAGCCAAGAAGGGGGAGACTGGCGAATTGACCTGGAAGATAGCCATGCAGAGATTCAACTAGGCACTTCTTTCATCTCCCCTTCTCAAGCACTGCTTAATCTACCTCAAAAGGACTTTGATAGCTGTAAAGAAAATGCACAAGCGAACTGGGAAAATCTCCTCCATCGTTTTGACGTTATCGAGACAGGAGAGGCTGACCGAACCTTCTTTGATCACTGTCTCTACAGACTCTTCCTATTTCCTCAAACTTTTTATGAGATTGATGAATCAGGGCAAGCCATTCACATGGATCTGGCTACTGGAACTATCAAGCTCGGTGTCCTCTTTAGCAACAATGGTTTCTGGGATACCTTCCGCACCACCTTCCCCCTCTTTGCCCTTATCATACCGGAACACTACCACCGCTTTTTAGAAGGTTTTCTCAATAGCTACCGCGATACTGGATTCCTTCCAAAGTGGCTAGCCCCAGATGAACGGGGTATGATGCCAGGTACACTTTTAGACGGTATTATCGCCGATAGCGCCTGCAAGGACATGGCTCCCGACTTGGAAGAAGAATTCCTTCAAGCCATGCTTGAAACAGCCAGCAGGGCCGATCCTCACGGCATCAATGGTCGTCACGGACTAGCCCAATACCAAGAACTAGGCTACCTCTCTACCGACCACCACGAAAGTGTCAGTCATACCCTTGACTATGCCTATAGTGATTTTTGTATCGCCAGCTGTGCTAAAAAACTTGGTCAGAATGACATCGCGGAAACCTATAGGACTGCTTCACAAAATTACCGCCATCTATTTGATGCTGGGACAGGTTACATGCGAGCGCGAGACAATCGAGGCAACTTCCGCCCTGACTTCTCTCCTTATAGTTGGGGGCGAGACTATGCCGAATGCTCTGCCATTCAAGCGACTTTAGGCGTCCTACACAACATCCCAGGTTTGATCCAACTTATGGGTGGAAAAGAAGCCTTTAGCAACTATCTTTTGAAAGCCTGTCAAGATGCTCCCCTCTTTGAGACGACTGGCTATGGTTACGAGATTCACGAAATGAGCGAAATGGCTACTGCTCCTTTTGGACAACTCGCTATTTCCAACCAGCCTAGTTTCCACATTCCTTATCTCTTCCGCTACAGCAACTACCCTGACTACACTGCCCTTCTCATCAAGACGCTCCGTCAGAAAGCCTTTCACCCAAGCTGGCAAGCCTATCCTGGCGATGAAGATAACGGCAGTCTCTCTGCTTGGTACATCTGGTCAGCTCTCGGATTTTATCCGACCTGTCCAGGAAAACCAAGCTATGATCTCGGAATCCCTCTCTTTGACCACCTCCGAGTCTACCTGGCTAAAGAAGATAAATGGCTAGATATTCATACTGAGCAAAACCACAGCCACTTCAACTTTGTCAAAGAATGCCGACTGGACAAAAAACTAGTATCAACTATTCAACACCAAGACCTCCTAAAAGCTGAGCAGTTAACCTTCACCCTCAGCTGGTTACCAAGTCAGCCGTCCACTTCCTGAAATACAAAAATCTCCTAGCAGACTTTCCTGCTAGGAGATTTTCTTATGAGAGGTACTTGTTTAATACTCAATGAAAATCAAAGAGCAAACTAGGAAGCTAGCCGTAGACTGTACTTGAGTACGGCAAGGCGAAGCTAACGCGGTTTGAATTTGATTTTCGAAGAGTTTAAGCTTTGAAAATCGGATTTATTATTCGATAAGTATCAAACAATCTACCAATTAAGCTTCTTCGTCTTCTTTACGACGACGGCCTGCAAGACCAAGACCAAGTAATGCACTTGCGGCAGCTGCGACCATAGCTACAGTAGAATCTGCTGTACCTGTATTTGGCAATTCTTTAGCTGCTTTACGCGCGTTTGTTGCTGCTTCTTGGCTAGCATTAGCTGCTGCTTGAGTAGTAGCTGGAGCTACATCTGGTGTTTGAGCAGCTTGGTCCTTAGCTGGGCTTGTAGGGTCAGTTGATGGAGCAACTTTCGCCATGAAGTCTTCGATACGTTTCACCATTGCATCCACTTCTGCTTGACTTGCGTCTGCATTAGCAAATACTTTCTTAGCGTCTGCTAATAAGTCAGTCGCTTCTTTTGCAGTTTCTGCATCAAGCTTAGCTGATTCTTGGATGAACAATTCATCTAATTGATGGATAGCACCTTCCAACTTCGCTTTATCTGCTTTTGCGTCAGTGTTAGTAGCTCCGTTATTACCAGAAGTTCCGTTACCGTTACCACTGTTATTGCCTCCACCATTTGATGGTACATATGGACGTTGTTTGAATGCGTCATCTCTTGGAATTGCTAATACTTGACCTTCTTTTGTAACGATTGTTACATTTCCATCTTTGTCAATTTTAACAGCTGCTTCTGTCTTACCATCTTTTTCGACTGTTGCTGTTGCGTTACCATCTTTATCAATCGTAATTTTCACTTTACCATCTTTAGATGTGTAAACTGTATTACCATTATCGTCTGTTTCTTTCAAGAAGGCATCAAGATCAAATTCTGGAACGTCTGTAATAGCACCTAGAACTTTGAATTGGAATTTCGCTTTTTCTTCTGGAGTAATATTAGCAAGGTCTGCTACCGTTACTTTACTCAAGTCGAAATCAAGATTATTACCACCGTTTTTAGCTTTCGCTTCTTCTGCATTCTTCACTAGTTGTTCTTTAGAAATTGTTGCTGTAGAACCGTCTGGCATTGTTACTGTTGCATTTCCTTTGTCGTCTACTGCTACAGTTGCACCTGGGTTTACTGCTTTAACTTTAGCTGCAATTGCATCTTTCTCATCTTGTGTTAATGAGTCTGGATTTGCTACTACAGTCTTATCTGCTGGTTTAGCTGCGTTATTTCCTGCGTTTGGCTCTTTAGCTTGTGCTGCTGACTTAGTTAAGTCTGTTGCTGGAATTACTGCTGTTTTTCCATTTGGAAGTGTCACTGTTGCGTTTCCTTTATCGTCTACTACTACAGTTGTTCCTTCTGGGTTTACTGCTTTAACTTTAGCTGCAATTGCATCTTTCTCATCTTGTGTTAATGATTCTGGATTTGCTACTACAGTCTTATCTGCTGGTGTACTTACGTCGTTTCCTGCGTTTGGCTCTTTAGCTTGTGTTTCTGTCTTAGTTAAGTCTGAGGCTGGGATTACAACTGGTTTACCGTCTTTAGGTGTTACTGTTGCATTTCCTTTGTCATCAACTACAACTTTTGCATCTGGGTTTAATGCTGTAAGCTTATCTGTGATAGCTTGTTTTTCTTCATCAGTAAGTTTAGCTGGATCTTTTACTGCAGTCTTATCTGCTGGTTTAACTACATCGTTTCCTGCGTTTGGCTTAGCTGCGTCTGCTTTTGATTTAGTTAAGTCTGTCGCTGGAATTACCGCTGTCTTACCTTCTGGTGTTGTTACTGTTGCGTTTCCTTTATCGTCCACTACTACAGTTGAACCTGGATTTACTGCTTTAACTTTGTCTTCGATTGCTTTTTTCTCTTCTGGAGTTAGAGCATTCGGATTTGCTACTACAGTTTTATCTGCTGGTGTGCTTACGTCGTTTCCTGCGTTTGGTTTAGTTGCATCTTCTGCACTCTTAGTTAAGTCCGCCGGTGGAATTACTACTACTTTACCATCTTTAGTTACTGTTGCGTTTCCTTTGTCGTCTACTACAACTTCTGCACCTGGATTTACTTCTTTAACTTTAGCTACGATTGCATCTTTCTCTTCTTGTGTTAATGATTCTGGATTTGCTACTACAGTTTTATCTGCTGGTTTAACGATGTCGTTTCCTGCGTTTGGCTTAGTTGCATCTTCTGGTGATTTAGTTAAGTCTGATGCTGGGATTACAACTGGTTTACCATCTTTAGTTGTTACTGTTGCATTTCCTTTTTCATCTACTACTACAGTTGCATCTGGATTTACTGCTTTAACTTTAGCTACGATTGCATCTTTCTCTTCTTGTGTTAATGATTCTGGATTTGCTACTACAGTCTTATCTGCTGGTTTAACTACGTCATTTCCTGCGTTTGGCTCTTTAGCTGAATCTGCTGTCTTAGTTAAGTCTGCCGCTGGAATTACTGCTACTTTACCATCTTTAGTTACTGTTGCGTTTCCTTTGTCGTCCACTACAACTTCAGCACCTGGATTTACTGCTTTAACTTTATCTTCGATTGCTTTTTTCTCTTCTGGAGTTAGAGCATTCGGATTTGCTACTACAGTCTTATCTGCTGGAGTGTTTACATCGTTTCCTGCATTTGGCTTAGCTGCCTCTTCTGCTGTTTTCACTAAATCTTTTGCTGGGATAACCACTGCCTTACCATCTTTAGTTACTGTTGCGTTTCCTTTGTCGTCTACTACAACTTCAGCACCTGGATTTACTGCTTTAACTTTAGCTGCGATTGCATCTTGCTCTTCTTTTGTTAATGATTCTGGATTTTCTACAACTGTCTTATCTGCCGGTTTAACTACGTCGTTTCCTGCGTTTGGTTCTTTAGCTGAATCTGCTGTCTTAGTTAATGCCGCCGCTGGAATTACCGCTGTCTTACCATCTGTCGTTGTTACTGTTGCATTTCCTTTGTCGTCTACCGCTATAGTAGCTCCTGGATTTACTTCTGCTACTTTAGCTGCGATTGCATCTTGCTCTTCTTTTGTTAATGGTTTAGAAGAATCAACCGCTACTTTATCAGCTGGTGTGTTGATATTGTTTCCTGCATTTGGTTTAGCCGTCTCTTCTTTAGTTTTCACTAAGTCAGCCGCTGGAATTGTTGCAACTTCTCCATCTTTAGTTGTTACTGTTGCATTCCCTTTATCGTCAAATACCACATTAGCTTCTGGATTTACCGCTTTGATTGCCTCTGTAATCTTAGCTTTATCTTCGTCTGATAAATGATCTGGATCTGTTACAACTACTTTATCAGCTGGTGTGTTTACTTTGTTTCCTGCATTTGGTTGTTTAGCTTCTTCTTGACTTGTTACTAAATCTGCCGCTGGAATTGTTGCTGTTTCCGTATTACCATCTTTATCTTCTATAGTTACCGTTGCATTTCCTTTATCATCTACGAATATCGCTTTTGCATCTGGATTAACTTCTTTAATCTTAGCTTCAATCGCTTTTTTCTCTTCTTGAGATAATGGTTTAGTTGGATCTGCTACTACTACTTTGTCAGCTGGTTTGTTAATGTTATTTCCAGCTTTTGCATTTTTAGCTTCTTCTGCTGTTTTCACTAAATCTTTTGCTGGAATTACAAAACTTCTACCATCTTCTGTAGTTATCGTTGTATTTCCTTTGTCATCCACTACTACAGTTGCTCCTGGGTTAACTTCCTCAACAGCTTTCTTAATAGCGTCTTTATCCACGTTAGCTGGATCTGTTACTAATACTTTGTCAACAGGTTTCTTAATTAAATCTTGTTTCTCAGGTTTTAATAGATCTGCTTTTGGTTTCGCTAAGGCTTCTACAGGAATTGTTGCGATGTCTCCATTTGCATTCTTAACAGTCGCATTTCCTTTTGCGTCAAATACTACTGTTGCTCCTGGGTTAACTTCTAAGATGTTTTTCTCAATTTCTTGAATATCTTCCGCTGTTAATTTATCTCTATCTTTCACTAACACTCTGTCTGCTGGTGAATTGATTTTATTTCCTGCATTCACTTTATCTTTATCAGCGTCAGTCTTCGTTAAATCAGCTACTGGAATTGTTGCAGTTTTACCTTCTGGTGTTGTTACTGTCGCATTTCCTTTGTCATCTACGAATACTGTTGCTCCTGGATTTATACGTTGAACTTTAGCAGCGATTTTCGCTTTAACATCATCCGTAATTTGTCCATCTTTAACAAACACTCGATCTGCTGGTTTGTTGATAAGGTTACCTGCTTTTGCATCGCTTAATACTTCATCATTAGTTTTCACTAAATCATCCGCTGCGATTACAGCTGTCTTACCATCTTTAGTTGTTACTGTCGCATTTCCTTTTTCATCAACTACTACAGTTGCATCTGGGTTAACTTCTTGAACTTTAGCTTTAATAGCATCTAAATCTGCTTTAGTTAAGGCATCTTTATCAGCAACTACTGTTTGATCGATAGGTTCTTAATCGCATCTTGTTTAGCTGCATTTTCTAAGTCTTCTTTAGCATTTGATTTCACTAAATCTGAAACTGGGATTGTTGCTGTATCCTTAGTTCCATCTGGATTTGTTACAGTTACTGTTGCATTTCCTTTGTCGTCTACTACTACTGTTGCTCCTGGATTTACTGATTCTACAGCTTTTTGAATAGCATCTTTAACATCTTTTGGTAATGTTGCTTTTGGATCATTCAATACCGCTGGATCTACAAGTGCTTTTTCTGCTGGAGTGTTTACTTTGTTTCCTGCTGATGGAGTATCTTTAGCTGCTGGATCTTTTAGTAAGTCTTCAACTGGGATTGTTGCTGTCTTACCGTCTGGAGTTGTTACTGTTGCGTTTCCTTTATCGTCAACGAATACAGTTGCACCTGGATTTACTGATTCTACAGCTGCTTTAATTTTAGCTGCAACTTCATCTTTCTTAGGTCCAACTAAATCTGCCGCCGCTGCCGCTACTTTATCCGCTGGCTTGTTGATGTTGTTTCCTGCTTTTGCACCATCAACTTCTTGTGGAGATTTCACTAAGTCTTCTTTGGCGATTACTTCAGTTTTACCGTCTGGAGTTGTTACTGTTGCATTTCCTTCGTTATCTACTACGATAGTTGTCTGTGGATCTCTATTTACTTTAGCGATTTCTGCTTTGATTGCATCTTTTTCAGCTTGAGTTAATTTACCTGCTTTCTTAACAACTGTTTTGTCCGCTGGTTTGTTAACTTCATCTTGCTTGTCTGGCTTAGTTAAGTCAGCTGCATCTTTTGCTAAATCAGATGCTGGAATTGTTGCTACAGCTCCGTCTTTCGTTGTTACTGTTGCGTTTCCTTCTGTATCAAACGCTACTGTTGCGCCTGGGTTAACTTTAAGGATTTCCGCTTTGATTTTCTCTTCATCAGCCGCTTTGTTATCTGGGCTTGTTACAACTACTTTCGTTGCTGGAGTGTTTACTTTGTTTCCTGCATTTACTTCATCTTTAGCTGCTGGATCTTTTACTAAGTCTTCAACTGGAATTGTCGCTGTTTTACCATCTGGAGTAGATACAGTTGCATTTCCTTTGTCGTCTACGAATACTTTAGCATCTGGGTTTACTGATTCTACTTTAGCTTTGATTGCTTTGATGTCTTCAGGAGTTAACGCATCTTTGTTCGCAGATACTTTATCAGCTGGTTTGTTAACGTTGTTTCCTGCTTTTGCATCTTTAGCTTCTTCTGGAGATTTCACTAAGTCAGATGCTGGAATTGTTGCTGTTTTTCCGTCTGGTGTAACTACTGTTGCATTTCCTTTGTCGTCTACTACTACTGTTGCATCTGGGTTTACTGCTTCTACTTTAGCCTTGATTGCTTTAATATCTTCAGGAGTTAACGCATCTTTATTAGCAACTACTTTGTCTGCTGGTTTGTTGATGTTGTTTCCTGCTTTAGCAGTTTCTTTGTCAGCTTCTTTCTTCACTAAGTCAGCTTTTGGAATAACTACAGTTTTACCGTCTTTAGTTGTTACTGTTACGTTTCCTTTATCATCAACTACTACAGTTGAACCTGGATTTACTGCTGCTACAGCTGCTTTAATAGCATCTTTAGCCGTTTGAGGTAATGTTGCATCTGAATTATCTACTAGTACCGGATCAACTACCACTTTATCTGCTGGTTTGTTTACAGCATCTTGTTTAGCTGGGTCAGCTAAGTCAGCTTTAGCTTTTACTAAATCAGCCGCTGGAATTGTTGCAGTTTTCGGTTGTTCACCTGGTGCTGCTGGTGTTGTTACTGTTGCATTTCCATTAGCATCAAATACTACGTCAGCACCTGGGTTTACAGCTTGGATTTTGGCTTTAATAGCTTTTTTATCATCTTCTGTTAATGCAGTTGGGTTTTCTACCACTACTCTATCCGCTGGAGTGTTTACTTGGTTTCCACCAGTTACATTATCTTTGTCAGCTGGAGTTTTCACTAATTCGCTTACTGGAATTGTTGCTGTTTTTTGTTCTACACCTGGTGCTGCTGGTGTTGTTACTGTTGCGTTTCCTTTTTCATCAACTACTACTGTTGCACCTGGATTTACTGCTTGAATTTTAGCTTTAATAGCGTCTGTAACTTCTTGTGGTAATGGTGCATCTGTACTGTCCACCACTACTCTATCAGCTGGAGTGTTTACTTGGTTTCCACCGTTAACATTCTCTTTATCCGCATCTGATTTGACTAAATCTGCCACTGGAATTGTCGCAGTTTTACCATCTTTAGTTGTTACAGTCGCATTTCCGTTGTCATCCACTACTACTGTAGCATCTGGGTTCACTGCTTCAACTGCTGCTTTAATTCTAGCAAGTTCAGGGTCTGTTAATTGCTTACTGTTATCAACACGTACTCTGTCAGCTGGGTTGTTGATGTTGTTACCAGCTTTGGCAGTTGATGTTTCATTAGGTTTTTTAATTAAATCATCTGCGTCAATAACTGCTGTTTTACCTGCTGGTGTTGTTACAACTGCATTTCCTTGGTCGTCAACTACTACAACTGCACCTGGGTTTACAGCTTCAACTTTTGCTTTAATTTCAGCTTTTACTTGATCAAGTTTTTCTTTATTTGCCTCACCTTGTAATGCTGCAATATCTTCTACAACTGTTTGAGCATTCGGTTTGTTGATGTCATCTCCACCGTTTGCTTTCTTAGCGTCTTCTTCTGTCTTGAATAAGTCACCTGCTGGAATTGTCGCAATTGTTCCGTCTTTAAGAACTACTGTTGCATTTCCTTCAGCGTCATATTTAACAGCTTTAACTTTTTCGTCGCCACCATTTAATTTTTTCAGTTTTGCAGTTGCTTCAGCTTGTGCTGCCGGGTCTGTCGCTAGTCCAACTTTTTTATCTGCTGGCTTACGAACACCTGCATTACCTGAATCAGGATTTGCTGCATCAGCTAAAGTACGCACCAATTCTTTGGCTGTAAATCCTGCTGTATTTCCTTCTGGTGTTGAAACCGTTACTGTACCATTGTCATCAATTGTCACAACAGCATTAGGGTTTACTTCACGAACAGCCTTTTTGATATTTTCTTTATCTGCATCTGTCAAACTTTCAGGATTTGCAACAATCACTTTATCCGTTGGACGGTTGATGTCGTTACCACCGCCTGCAGTATCTAAAGCATTTACATCTTTTGTTAAGTCTGTTTGTTTTAATGTTTCAGGTGCTTGCTTCCCTGGTAAGGTTACTTCAGCACTTCCATCATCCTTAACAACTACCGTCGTTCCAGGAGGGTTTACTGCTTTAATAGCATCTTCTAGTTTTTTCCGTTCATCCTCATTTAAGGCTGTTGGATTTTCAGCAATTACCTTGTTCGCTGGTAAACGAGCAGAGTTGATGGCTTTAATCGCTGCTTCTGCTGATTTCTTAGCGTTATCAACATCGGCATTTTTCTTAGCACCATCGATTGCCTCTTCCGAAGCTTTCTTAACAGCATCTACCTCAGCTTGAAGTTTTGCTCTAGCTTCTTCAGTCAAGGCTGCGTCTTGAGCAATTTCTTGCTTTTTAGCAGCGGCTGTAGTTTCTACCGCTGTTTTAGCTGCTGGTTTTTTAGCAGCAGGTTTAGTAACACCCTCTACCTGTGTTTTTCCAGTATCGCCTGCTGTATCGATTTTACCTTGCTCTTGTGTAGCTGCTTCAGGCGTTTCTGCATTATCATTTTTATCCTTAATTTCAGCTTTCTTAGCATCAGCAAGTTTTTTAGCTTCTGCCTTCGCTTCTGCCTTTTCTTCCTCTGTTAGGTCAGTGCGGGCATCCATTTCTGCTTCTTTAGCTTTTAAAGCTTCATCGATTTTGTCTAATGCTGCTTGTTTACCGATTGGGTTGATTTTAGCAACTTCTTTGGTTCCTTCAGCTTGTTTATCGTTTACAATAGTTTGAGCTGCTGTTGCCGCATCTGCTGTTGCTGCTGTTGCTGGTTGTTTTTCGATTTCATCAAGGGCTGCTGCCTTGTCTTCAGCATCTTTTTTAGCTTTTTCCTTCTCGGCTTGTGTTAAGCTATCATTGTTCTCAATAGCCTCCTTCTTAGCTTCCAAAGTCTTAGCGATTTCTTCTTTAGCTTTTTCTTTACCGATTGGATTTACTTTTGCTACAGCACCAGTACCTTCTTCTTTACCTGCAGTTACATCTGTTGCATTTGTAGCATCAGCGATTTTTTCTAATGCTGCTGCTTTATCTTTTTCTACATCAGCAATAGCTTTATCTTGCTCAGCTTTTGATAAGTTATCATTACCTTTAATAGCTGCAATTTTCGCATCTGCTTGGTTAGTTACTTCCTCGATTGCTGGTTGTTTATCTAATTTCACAACTTTATCGACAGGAATGGTGTCTTTAGAACCATCTTTATATGTTACTACTAAGTTTTCACCGTCTTGAACAAGGTCTTTTACAACCTTCTTAGCATTTTCTGCTTCGACTGCTTTTCCTTTTTTATCTTCTAAGTTCTTATCTTCATTTTTCTTAGAGTATTCTAATGGAAGATTTTCTTTAAGCTTAGCCAATTCAGCCTCTGGAATATGAGCGATATCTGTTACCACCGGTTTATCAGCATCAGCTAATTCTCTAATGTCATATTTTGCTGTTTGAGCTTTTAGTTTGATAGTGAATGAACCTGGGTCAGTTGCATATGAAGAACCTTTAGCAACATTATGGATTTCTTTACCATCTGTATCTGTCGCAGTTGCATAACGAGTTACAATTTTAAGTTCTTGATTTGCTTCTTTAGGGAATTTGCTCTCGGCAATTCCAGAGTTATCTTTTGAAATATTACCTTTAATTTTTACAATAGCAGGATTTTCTGCTGTTGCTACCGTTTCAGTAGAAATTTTTTCAACTGTTGTATTGTACTCATTATCTAAAACATCAGGATTAGATTCATCTTTAGCTGGCGAATCCTGATTCCCACCACGTTTAATTGTCGCAGATGCTATTTTCCCTGAATCATCTGTAAATTTAATAGGAATTTCAAAATCTTCGTTCGCATACACGTAAACATCTTTTTTACCGTCTACAGAGTAAGGAATTTTCACTTCTGGAGCATTGTTTGTACGTGCAAAATCAGTCAATGGTCTAGTATCTGTTGAACCATCTTTATAGGTTACAACTAGATTGTTATCAACTTTTTTAATGCTTGCGATACGGTCTGCTTGATTTTCTACAGCTTGACCTTTTTTATCAGCTAGACGAGCATCCATATTGTTTTTAGAGTACTCAATCTTAAGCTTTTCTTTGATTTTATTAAATTCTGCTTCAGTTACTTCCGATGCATCATCCACTGCTACTTTATCAGCTTCTGCTGGTGTTTGAATGTCGTATTTTTGAGTTTGAGGTTTAAGCATGACACGGAAAGCGTGGTCATTAGCTACTTCATTCCCGGAGGAACCGGTAAAGTCTGTTCCTTCAGTATCCGTAACTCGCACATAACGCCATCCTAAAGGTACCCCTGGAGGGTTTTCTCCTTTGGTTGCAGCCTCTAGCTTAGCTTGTGTAAATGACCCTTCTGGAGCTGGGGTACCTGAGTATGTGATAACCGCTGGCTTAGCTTCTGTGGCTGGTGTTTCAGAAGAAATAACATTAGCCGTATATCCATATTGGGTATTGATTTTATCAGTTTCTCCTGCTACAGGAGAGAAAGTTCTATTTCCTCCTTGTAGTAATGTGGCTCTTGAAATCTTATCCGCATCATCTTTGATTTTGATGTCGAATGAATTTTCTTCTGCTCCATAGACATAGATTTCTCTTTTAGCTGCATCAGAGTATGGAATCTCTACTGTTGGTTTTTCGTTTGTACGTGCCACACTTGCTAATGACGCTTCATCTGTTGAGTCATCATTATATGTCACTACTACTTTCTTATTTGCAGTATCAACATCGATACTTTTCACTACAGATGCTTGATTATCTAAATCTTGACCTTTTTTAGATTCTAGTCTAGCGTCTTGGCTAGTTGTAGAATATCCAAGCTTGATTTGGTCTTTAATTTTCTGAATATCAGTTTCTGTTAGATTGTTAATATCTGAAACAGCAATTTTATTAGCGTTATTTTCTGGTTGCTGGATGCTGTATTTGTATGTTTGAGATTTAACAACCATTTTGAAAAATCCAGCTGCCGCTGCATTTCCACCAGCTTCTATCTTACCGCCTGCTTCGTCATAAACTTGCAAATATCTGTCACCTAATACCGCATTTTGATTTTCTTGTTTAGTGTAAGCCGAAAGATCTTTAAACTTGTCATTTGGTTTTCCTGTTACACGTACTGTTACTGGACCTTGCGTTGGAGTTAAAACAGAGTGATACGTCCAACCCCAACCATCTGTTTCCTCTTGGTTAGGAGCCGAGCCTATAGATCGTCTATCTAAATACTGACCACTAGCCCCTTTAACAAAGGTTTTACTGATTTTCCCAGCAGTTGAATTTACAGAAATCTCAATATTTGTATCTTCTTCGTTATAAGCGTAGATTTCTTTTTTAGCATCATCCGAAAATTCTACAGTATAGCTAATATTCCCTTCAGTTCTTGTGTATGGTCTATGATTTTTATCAGTTGCTTCTGTACGGAAAGCATTCTCTTTATCAATCTCTTTCCCATTACGTGAATCATGAGATCCAGAGTTTTCGATTGCGTTAGATTCTGATTTTTTCTCAGTGTTTTCGGCTTTTTTACCTACAGTTGGTTGTCCGTTAGTAGTGTCTACTTTCGGAGCGTCTTTTGAATCTTTTGGTTTGTTTTTTAACCCTGAACTAACAAACGTCACTAGTTTCTGATAAGCCTTTGTCAATTCATCTTGACTAGTTGCAGAAGCGAGTGTAGACTCAGCAGAAGCCAATTCACCATTCAAAAGAGCAAGGCTCTCCTCTGTTTTATTAGCATACTTACCTGCAGAAAGTTTTGATTTAACTTCTGAAATGTAGTTTTCAAGTTGCTTTTTGTCCAAAGCTGGAGTTGTTACTTCTGGTGCTGCTGGTTTTGCTGGTTCTTCTACAACTGGTTGTGCTGCTGGAGTTGATGGGGCATCAGAAGCTGGTGCTACTACCGAAGCACTTTCTGCTTCTTGTGGTCCCTCATGTTCAGAGGCTAGCCCTGGAGCTGCTAGAGATGTCTCTTGTTTACTTAGCTCATTAGCTGATACAGCTCCATTCCCCAAGAACATGAACAGGGCAGCAACTGCTACACTGGCTGCTCCAAAACTATATTTACGGATTGAGTAACGTGTGACTTTTTCACGGCGCGAGCGTTCAACACGACTCATAGGCGATTTCTTCTCCACTTATTGTGTTCTCCTTAAAAATATTTTTTATGTCCATATCTACATGCAAAGATTCCTCGCCATGGACGAGGTTTTGCATGTGATACTTTACTTCTTCATTGTACATGATAAGTGATATATATGCAAACTAAATGCTCATCAAATTTACTTAAAAAAAAAAACATTTTCAGACAATTTTTACAATTCGTTCGTTTTTATAACCAAAATTATGAATTTTTTAACTTTAAAATCAGGAAAATGCTTTAGTTTTCTATATATTGTTATATTATCTTGAAAACTAAAATTCGGAAATGAATTTGGATAAAATCTTTTTATTTTGAAAAGCAGATAACTTTGATACCTAAAAGGAACTATTCTTGTTTTTTTGAACAAAATATTCGTAAAATAAATATACAAAAATTTTTAGGTTTTTTGGCTTTTTTTCTTCCAAAAAAGAGAACCTGTCAGTTAAATGTCTAGATTCTCTGATAGCTTTCTAGCAGAGCCCAACAGAACCAGACCCTATCTATCATATGCACTATTCTCTTAAAATTCAAAGGCAAAATACGCCAGAGTCGCCTCACCGTAGAAATATGACTGACTTCCACATCCTAATTACGACCTAAAAGTGTTAGCATTCTCTGGCTGGTCTGCCTGTTGCAACTAACAACTAAAGCTAAAATAAAACATGCTACCTCATTCTGGCAACATGTCATCTGTTCCTATTTACAGCAATGCCTCAAACTCAGCGACAGTCATGCCTAATTGCTGACTGGCAATCTCAGGTGTCAGAAGACCTTGACGAACTAGATTTGCTAACATAACAAAACCACCTTCCGCCCTAGCGGTTTCCAAGGCATAATCCTGAGCCAATAATGCTTGTTCTTCACGCCTGCGTTGTTCACTAAACATTTCCCTATCCTCCTCGGACCAGCTTTTATAGTCCAGCAGTTGGTCTGCTTGGCTGATGGCTCGCTCAGGTTGTTGGGTAAAGGGCTTATTACCAAAAAACTCCAACCAGGGCTTGCGAACCTCGTCTTTGCTGGTTTCTCTGTATTTTTTCAGTTCCAAGAACGCCATCTTGACTAGATGGTTTTCTTGACCATTGTTTGTGATAGTTAAGACCTCACCTGTCGTATCCTCTCGCATACTAAAGCTATGGAAAGCCAAGTCATCTGAGAAATAATTACTATCTACAATTGCGATAGCGTATACTGGTGCAATATGTTTATAGCTCTGGTGTGTGTCACCTTCTCGCTGGCGAATTTTTTCTAGGTTTTGATTGACCTGACTGCATAAGTAAGCCCACAGGCGATTGATGAAAAAATTCTGATGATGAACTTGAATTTCAATAATAACTTGCGTACCATTATCCAACTCCGCCAAAACATCAATACTTGTATAGAAATCCTGTGCCGAGTAGGGCAGGGAAGGCAAGACGTGAATATTGCTCCCCTCCAAAATGGTTACATTTTTGGCTGGTAAGTCCAACATATCGCGAATAAATTGACAAGTGATTTCTGGGTTGCTGAAAATTTTCTTAGCAACCAAGTCATTAGTTGGGCTGATGCCCGGATGTCTTAAAGTCATCCATTTCCTCCTTCTATTATACCATAGTTTTAAATCTAATTTTGCTAGATTCGATGGTTCTATCTATTTATTCGGAAAAGAAATGAATTGTGAAGATATTTTATCTCGTTTCAACTAAAATATGAGCTTGATCAACCAACTGTCCATTAACAGTCAGATTTAGATAGAAATCTAAGGTCTTATCAGCAGCAAAATACAGGGTTGGTAGATGTAAATCTTTTTTGCATTCCCCAGCTTGGAATTGAAGGACTTGAATTTCGTCCTGATAGGCGACACCATGGACACCTGTCCCCGGTTGAATCGAAATCTTAGCCTCCAAAGGAGTGTCACTTTCGCTACGTTCAATCCTAAAATGAAGAGCTTCTCCCTTTGTCACAGTTAAACTTTTTTCTGCAAATGCTAGTTCCTGAACAACTTCTTTTTTTGATAATCCAGGAGTTTTATAGAGGGAAATCTTGGTCAATACAGGCATAGATTGTGCCTCTGTAATTATCACGCGCACCTTCTGTGCCTCTACTAGCGGACCTCGCAAGAGACGCTTATGACCAACGGTAAAGCCCATGCCAAATTCTTGCCAGACACCATCCACCTCTACTTGCACATGAAAAGCAGCGATTCGTTGACCCAGCTTCAAATCTTCTCTTAACTCAAGCACATCGAAAGTTTTAGGCGCCCCTAAGTCTAGTTCTAGCTGGATGGGCAAGTCTGCAGCGCTTGCCCAAGAGCTAGTTTCAAGGCCGTCTGTCAAATGGCGACAAGCAAAGTCTGCGGAAAGAGCAGGACCAGATACCTCAGCTCCCAGAGCCAAATCTTCTTTATAGAGCTCATTGCGATAGGCCGCAAATTCATAGAGGCGTTCAATATCCTTTGCATCAAAGAGCCCATCTTTATTCGGCGGAATATTAAGCAAGAGTGGAGTTCCCCGACCCACCGAGTGAAAGTAGATTTCGATCAACTCCTCAAGTGACTTAGGATCCTGATCCTCATGGTAAAACCAGCCTGGACGGATGGAAACATCTGCCTCTCCGATTGAAAAAATCATGCTCGAGGGATCTCCGTGCTGAAGATAGTCCAGCTCTGCTTCTGCTCCTAGTTTGTCAGGATTCACCTTTTGCCACAGTGGATCACCTGCATACCCTCGTTCATTGCCAATCCAGCGGATACTAGTGCCTTCTGTTGAAAAAATCAAGCAATCGCCCTGCAGTTCACGAATGGTTTCAAACCATTTTTCAAATTCATAATTAACCTTTTGAGCCCCCTCTCCTCTGGCACCATCCATCCAGACCTCAGCAAATTTCCCTCCATTTCCATAGGCAGGATTTGATAAAATCTCCTTCAGCTGTGCCAGATAATAGGCATTATAGTCCGCTTCTCGGTCCACATGATAGAGGGGACTATGGGCATCCCAGGGTGATAGGTAGACCCCCATATCCATATCAAACTCTGTGGCAGCTTGGGATACTTCAAGGAGCAAGTCTCCCTCTCCACTCCTCCAAGGACTGCTCTTGACCGAATAATCTGTATGAGCCGTCGGATAGAGGACAAAGCCATCATGGTGCTTGACCACCAAAATCAACTTTTTGAAGCCCGTTTCCTTGAGTACGCGAACCCACTCACGCGCGTCTAACTTTGTCGAGTTAAAGCGTTCAGGTTTCTCCTGACCTGTCCCCCATTCCTGATCATAAAAGGTATTGAGGCCAAAATGGATAAAGGCTGCTAGTTCATCCTCTAAATAAGCTAGCTGGGCCTGACTAGGCAAAGGGCCATGCGGTTTTATTTCTCTTACCATACTATTTCCTATCTACACTTTTCTTCACTTTTTTGGCATGTACTTGCAATTCTGTTAACGCTAGAGGATTTACCAAGTTTTCAAATCGAAGACGAAGGGCATAGGTTTCTACCTTGTCAAATTCAAAACGAAGCTCTTCATCCTTGTCGCTTGAAACTTTTCGGATAGCTGATACAGGGCGCCAATTCTCCTCTTGTTTGAGCAGGGAATCCTTATCCAAATGATTTGGAGTCCGAGGTAAAGTAGGCTCATTCCCTATGTAATAATCAATAAAGGTCGGCTCAACAGCCACATATTCTTGATTTTCAACATAATACAAGGTCAGGTTATCCACAAATCGCGGTTTTAAAATCCCTGCATTTCCAAAAAGAATGCCGACATTGGCTTGCTCTGACTTGGTAATCCAAGTATTGGCTGTCGATTTCTTCCTAGCAATAACCTTGTCATTGAGGTAAGATGCTGGGTGATTAGGCTCTGAATGGGAAGCAAAGACCAGAGGCAGGTTGGACCCTGTCCACTGATTGGAAATGACTTCCCCATCTACACTGGCATCTGTCACATGAATGGTGACTGTTGCTGGCAACTCACAGCCCGCTACTTGCCCTGTGAGCACATATTTTCCTACCTGAGCATAGACTTGAGGATTGAGTTCATCCCAAGTCACCTTGGCCGTATCTCTTCTGCCATCTGATAAGACTAGCTTGACTCGATCTGGTAAGTATGGGGCTTCCTTGACAAGCGTCCAAACCCTTTCAGGCTCAATAGCGCAAATCCCTTGGACACAAATCTGAGCAGAAACCTTTAAATCCAGCCCTTCTAGCTGGCCATATACAGTAAATTCATGAAAGCTAGCCAAATCTTCTTTAGGAATTTCCTCCCAGACAACCTTGACTCGTTTTGCACCGCCAAACTCATAGTCCACCAAGACCGAGGACGGAAGCTGGGGATAAGTCCCCCTATCTGTATACAAGCGAAGTGGTCGTACAGAAAGTGCCTGCCCTAGTGAGCTATTTTCTGCGACCTGCAAATGAGTTTGATAGGTCTTTCCTTTATAAAAGGCGTGAATAGCCAAGTCCCCTGCAGACAAGCAATGAAGCACTCCCTGCTTGATAATAGCGTGGGCACTACCACTCATCTCCCAAATCAATTCACTATTCCCCACCTTGTTCACAGGGTTATCCACAGTTTGTGGATAAAGTCCAATGGCTGGGGAATCCCCTTCTTGTAATCCTGCCTGCTTGTCCACTCGAATCTCAAACAAGCGCTGATTTTTCACTGGCTGGCAATCAAAAGCCTCTCCCACTAAGAGATCAAAACTTGCTGGCTCTAGTCCTCTGGCACTGGCCTTTACTCTTACTTGGCCTGCCTGCTCCAAGCTCTGAACCAAAAGTACACCTCTGCCATGAAAGGCTTTCCTCTTAAACCGACCATTTTTCTGAGCCTTGTAACGTTCACGACTGGCCTGCCTGCCGTTATCCACACCTACAATGCGAGCAGGGCCTTCAATTTTAAAATGAAGCTGATTGGAAGCGCTTAGCACCCAATTTCCATCCTTGTCCAATACATCAAAATAGAGATAGAGGAGGTCTTGCCCATCTGGCTCCAGTTTTGTTTTCTCGGCATGTAACCCGATTTTGGCTGGCTTACCTGCAGTCACCACCCTATCTTCTGCCACAAGCTGACCTTGACAGTCATAGGCCACAGCACGCAATTCTCCCGGTTGATAAGCCAAAGGCCATTCAAGATAGAGCTGGGCATAACCTTCTCCCTCTTGGTATTTTCTGCCATCTGAAGTCCATTTCTCCTGAAAGGTCTTCCTACCTTGAGATTTTCCATTGAGAAATAGCTCTACTGAACCAGCATTTGAATACACTCGAACAGGGATATCCCCATACTTATCCACAACTTGTTGATAACTCTTGTGGATTTCCCAATTCCAGTGAGGTAAGATATGAACCATGGGATGCTGATCTAGCTCCAACCACTGACTTTGGTAGAGATAATAGTCATTTTTAGGAATCCCTGCCGTATCCACGATCCCAAAATAGGAACTCTTTACAGGCGTGTCATTTTGATTGTGCCAAGGAGTCGGCTCACCGATATAGTCCACTCCTGTCCAGATAAACTGACCCGCATAGTCTAGCCGATTTCTATCTGCTATCCAAGAAGCCGTCGCCGTCTTCCCCCAAGGAACTCGATCATTGCCATAGTCTGACTGTTCAAAATTCCTCACGCGGCGATTATCCCCAACCCATTCCTTAGCTGGGCGAAAATAGCTATCACGCGTTCGGGTAGCCGATGAGGTTTCAGACCCGTAAAGTCGCCACTTGGGATGTCTTTTGCGAATCGCGTCAATATTATCTTCCGAGTAATTTAAGCCCACCACATCCAGCAAATTGGCTATCTTTTCATGACCTCCAGACCCATCGCCAAAGCGGAACTGATCCATTCCCATAGTCACAAAACGGCTATCATCCACTTCTTTGACCCTTCCTAGCAAGCGTTTGATCGTCTTCAATGAATGAGCATCGCCATTTGCTTCACTAACTTCATTTCCCAAGGACCACATAAAAATCGCTGGATTGTTCTTACCACGTTCAATCATAGTGCGCAAATCGTAATCTGACCAGAAATCGCCTGCTTTCGCTTCTGGATGAGTCGCTTCTTCCTCAAAAAAGCGACCATAGTCATATTCTTTCTTGCCTCCATACCAGGTATCAAAGGCTTCTTCTTGGATAAGTAAGCCCATTTTGGCAGACAGATCCAGCAAAATACTACTAGCTGGATTATGGGTAATTCGGATAGCATTGACACCCATTTCCTTCATCTGGCGCAAGCGTCTCTCAGCAGCTGACCTGTTTTCCACAGCTCCCAGCGCTCCGTAGTCATGGTGCAAACACACCCCATGAATCTTCAACCAGTGGCCATTTAGAAAGAAACCCTTATCCGCTTGCCAATCCATATAACGGTAACCAAAAGTCTCCTCTTCTTCATTAACCAAAATGCCATTTTTGTAAAGACGAGTCTTCAATTGGTAAAGGTGAGGATGATCAATATCCCAAAGCAAAGGTTGGAAAATTGATATGGCTTGTTTGAAATGATGTTTGCCCCCAGACTCAATCACTACAGAGTCTGTCGCCTGCCAGTCTGAAACCTGTTGTCCATCATACCAGATACCCTGTTCCAAATACACCGACACAGACTGAGATCCATCATTTGAAACCTTACTTGTAAGCTGAGTTTCCACCCATCCATCTCTTTGTTCCTTGAGCTTGGGACTTGCTATCTTAATCCCATACAAATCCAGATGCACCGAATCTGTAATCAATAATTTTACTTCTCGGTAAATACCGCTACCAGAGTACCAACGACTGCTAGGTTGCTGATTTTCCACAAAAACCGCAAGCTGGTTGGCCGTCCCATCATTTCTTAGATAAGACGTGATATCATAAGAAAAGGGTGTATAGCCATTGGGATAATAGCCCAGCACTTGCCCGTTGATATAGACTTGGGCATTCATGTAAACCCCATCAAAGAGTAAACGCACCGATACAAGACTGGCATCTTCTTCCAAGTAAAACTGTGTCCGATACCAGGCTTGACCCCCGTTTAACTGCCCACCCTCATTTTGCGCTGGCGAATACTGGTCAAAATCATTGTAAATACTCCAGTCATGCGGCACTTGAATGGCCTGCCAATTTCCCCTCTGAAAATCCGACGCCAAGGCCTCTTCCTTCCCCACCTCTTGACTAAAAAACCAGTGATTTCGTAAAACTTCTTCTCTTCTCATACAAGCATTCCTCTTTAAACGACTCGATTTATTTGACTATAGCACAAAACAAAAGCGCTTTCAAGATTTCTTCCATCACTCCCTAAATCCTCAGAAAAGATTCTATAATTTGTGGAAAAGTCTGAAAATCATTCCATGTTCAAGCAAACTGTCATTTTCAAGAAACAATACTCTTCTGAAATCTCTTCAAACCACGTCAACGTCGCCTTGCCGTGCGTATAGTTACTGACTTCGTCAGTTTCATCTGCAACTTCAAAACCATGTCTTGAGCTGACTTCGTCAGTTTTATCTGGCAACCTCAAAGCTGTACTTTGAGCAATCTGTGGCTAGCTTCCTAGTTTGCTTTTTGATTTTCTTTGAGTATCAAATCTGACAAGAGCGCAAAAAACACCCCTCTGAATGTTCATTCCAGAGAGATGTCCCTTTTGTCTTAACTATTGTAAATCGACTGTCTAAAGTCATCTGAATCTTTGAGATAAGCTTTATAAATCGCTTTTTTCAGTTTTTGAACGGGTGTTTCGATAAAATCAAACTTTTTAGCCGTGGTATTGCCTGCTTTTATTTGAGCTACTTCAGCTAAAACAGCTTCGTTCATAAGCTCTTGTAATTTTTCTTTACTTTCAATTACTTCTTCTCTTCCGTTGTAGTTTATCGTAATAGATTTCAGCCTATCTAATTTTGCAACACGTTCATTAATTTGATCTTTTTTGAAGGTTGCATATGTTTTTCCTAAGATTTTTTCGAAAATATATTTATCAGACAACGGTTTGCTTTCTGCTTCAGCTTGGTTTTTATATTGATTCGATACATAAGGAACAAATCCTTCATAATAGCCCAAAGCAGCCATCAATTCAAAGGCTTGTTTTCTAAAGGTGATATCCCCACTCATACCAGTGTCATTTTGACTAACACCATAAATGGTATCAAACATATCCACTAAATAATATCCATTAGCTTTTACATCACCTGTTGCATAAAATCCATTTATGATATAACGGTTCACTAAAATATTATTATCAATCAAGCTATTGATATCCGTTAGTTTTTCCGCTTCTGCCAGTGTGATTTCTGAGATTTTTTCACTCTTATGCGTAGCTTGAACTGCTGGATTTGTGTATGTTACGGGTGTTCTAGTCCCAGTTGAAGTAATCGGAGTTATTTTCTTGAAGTATTTAGTTTTATCTTCAGCTGTAAGTTGTTTTGTTGCTTCCGCTTCTAAATAATCTAAACTATATAACACATCAAAACTTCCATGCATATAATTTCTTAAATCTGCATCTGTCTTGAATCTGTCTGGCGTTTTGTTGTAAAAGCCATTTTTCTTACTTTCATCGTAAACGAAGTTTAAGTTGAAATATGTATCTGTCTCTGGTGTATAAGAATTCTCGAAGATTCCTCTAGCATAAAACTCTGCCGCTGTACCATCTCGACGACCATGATTATTAAACAGTACTGTTCTGTCTAATAAATGCGTCATTTCATGAGAATAAGTAGCTGAACCTCTATCATCCAGAACTCTATCTATGAAGTAACGGACACCCACTCCATTGGCTTCTGCACCTACATTTTGCGATGGTGAATACAATCCTAGAGGTGTCATAAAGTCTTTAACCCCTTTATCTGCTGTTGGTCCTGATTCTTTAGACCATGTAGTATTTATTCTAGCATTTACGTCTGCAGTATATTGTTTCATCGTATCGACAATTACTCTATTTGTAATTAGTTTCGGACGATTTTCTTCTTTTGTTATTCTATATAAAGTATCAACATAATTAGCCTGCCTTGTAGCTGTTAATTCTATCAATTCTTTAACCTTATTAAGCTCTTCGGTATACTTAGCTTTATTGGTTTTCTCTAAAGAAGTATCCATATACGTTCCGATGTTTCCGTAGGTTACCGTCGCTATGTTAGTTATAGCATACACGCTTGGTTCTTTAATATTTACCAAACCTAATAATGTAGCTACATTTTGTTGTCTTCTACTTTCAATTTGAAGATTTTCAGCTCCATATTTCTCAGGAGGAGTAGTTAATTTTGTATATAAGTCTACTTTTTCATCAGGTTTTTCTTTCGAAGCTTTTTCAACTACGATAGCTTTAGTCGCTTTCTTCAACCACGTATCGCCATCCATATTAGTGAATGTAGTTCTGTTGTAATCTAGGAAATCTAATAATGTTGGTTTATCTGTAATTTTACCAAAGTATTTCTCAAATGTTTTTGGACTATTCGTTAATTTAAGTTCATCATAACTCATAGACCCAAGGTGTGTTAACCAATCTAAAGAAGTAAGGTCTTTTTTACCGAACGAGCTTGGATTATAAGCTAGAATATCACGGATATTGGTATCTCCAAAATCAATATTATAAAAACGATTGATATAGGATAACCCTAGTAATATTTTCTCTTTATTAGCTTCAATATCACCTTTTACTTTTTCTCTATTTTGTTGATTATCACCTAAAATACTCAAGGTATGCGCCGCAACTTTTTTCAAACTAGCTTCTAAATCGGTTTTAGTCGCATCGAGTGTTTCTTTAATCGATAATTTTTCAAGATATTCTTTTCGTAGAATTTCTTTTACTTCTTCATCCCTTATCTGCGGCTGCGTTTTTTTCAACTCACTGCGTTTTTTATAAAAATCGCGCTCTATTTCTAAAGCAGGTGGAGTTAGTTGCGCTTTTATTTTTTCATCTGTTAAGAAGTCTACAGACTTCATTTCTCTACTAGCTTCCGTCACATCCACTGCATTTTCTAACTCGCTATTTTCTTGCAATAGATGTGGTTTGTCTTCTTTGGTACCAACCAAAATTACTTTTTGGCGCATAGCTTTAGTTGTTTCAGTCTTCTCTACTGGATTTGTTAACTCTCCTGTCTCCGGATTAACTTCATAAGTTTTAGTGACGGTTGTTTCCCCTTGTTCACCTGCATCCTCAACCTCTTCTTTTCCTTTCGGAAGTTCAGGATCATCTTTTCTTTCCTCAGTAATATCAATAGGTGACACTATCTTTTCTACATTTCCAACTTTTACTATTTTGTCTTTAGCTGGAGTGTTTTCTGTTGTAGTTTCTTCTGAGATAGCTCCTGTTTCTTGATTTAATGTGTATTTTGTAGTTGTTACTGTACGCCCTTTTTCACCTGGTGTTTCTACTTTTTCCTTATAACTTAGCGTCTCATCTGCTACATATCGTGTTTCAAACGGAGTATCCTTTATTTCAACCTTAGACTTAGTTCCTACTGCCGTTATTTTCGCTTGCATTGCTTTGGCTACTTTTGTTGAAACTTCTGGCTCAGTCAAGTCTCCTGTTTGTTCATTTACTTTGTAAACTTTTATTGTTGTCGTTTCTTCATCCTGACCTTGATTTCTGACTTCTTTGACACCTTTATCAAGTGACTCATCCGCGACAAACTGTTCACCTCTTTTGACTGTTGATCTTGTTTCTTCTACATTTCCAATCTTAACAACTCTATCTACTGGATGTTTTTCTATCTTTGTTGAAGTGTTTTCTACTATTTTCCTAGTACTTTCATCAAAACTGTAAGAAGTAGTTGTCACTTCCTTACCATTTTCGCCTGCTACTTCTACTCGTTGCTCTTTGTAATTTAAAGCTGGCGATGCTGTATAGATTGTTTTATAGTCCAGTACTTTTTCTTTCGTTACTGGACTTGGGACAGTTGGTTGCACTTGGGGAGCTAAGGGTTCAGGCTGAACAGCTGGTTCTGGTTCGTTTACCGGACTTGGGTTGGCCTCTGGAGATGGAGCCGTTTGTTCTGGTTGTTCTGGTTGTTTTTGGGTTTCTTGTGGGGCAGACTCACCAACATCTTTGACCCCCTCAACTGAATTCTCCAGCTGGTTCTCCTCACCCTTTTGTCCCACAGGAGATTGGTCTTCTTCTCGCCCTGATTCCACGGCTGGGCCTTCTGGCTCAGAATCTTTGGTCTCAGCAGTTTCTTTAGATGGTGCCTGGGACTCAGTACCTTGTGGGGCATGAGTTTGATTTTCCTCGCCCCCTGATTCCATGGCTGAGGTTGCTGGATCTGGTTGCTTCGGCTCGGCTTCGGGTTTGTCAGGTGTTTGTTTCTCGCCTGGTGTTGCTTCTGTACCCGGCGTTTCTTCGGCTCCTGGTGTTGGTTGTCCTATTCCATCAGCTGGTTTTTTCTCTGTTTCATTCTCTACTATTGGTTTTTTCTCAATTTTTTCAGGTTGAACTGGTTTAACTTCCTCTGGCTCTGGAGTTACAGGTTGTGTTGGTTTTGGTGCAGCTTCTTCCTTAGTCCCAACTGCAATCACCTTGTCCACCGGCTCTTTTGTAATTATATTTTCTATAACTTTACTAGATTTTTCCCCATTAACGATAGTGACTTCCGTATAGATGGTGCGTTCACCAACAACACCTTCTTGAACAACTTTAGTTTGCCCTTTAGCTAAGGTTGCATCTTCTTGTTCTATCGTTTGGAAAGCAACCTCCTCTGTAGTGACTAGCAATTCTGGTTTCTCTACTGTGACATTTAACACACCTTCCTCAGGACTTGTTTTATAATCACTATTATTTTCTGCTTTCGGTTGTTCTACTTGGGGATTTCCTGCAACTTTTTCCTTAGTCCCTATGGGCAAAATTTCATCAGGAGCTTGTTTGCTTGCAGGAGCTTCAACAATTTTCTCAACTGCGTAGGATGGTTGAGGAGATTGCACAAGGTCTTCAGTCGAGCTAAAATGAGATGCAGTCTGTGGTACAATCTTCTTAGATAGAGGTTCTGAACCGTCCTCCTTTTTAGATAATGCTGGCGACTCTACCTTATCAACAGAAAGTTCCTTGTTACTACTGTCTCTTACCAAATAATATCCCGTAAATTCATATCCTTGGACTCTTTCAGGGCTTGGTAGAAACTGACCTTCTACTCTCTTAACAAGGGCTGGTTGCAATTCTACCAGATTTTCGAAAGCAGAGATGGATGCTCCCCAGCCACCAACAGCAAAGACTGTCACAAGGAAGTAAGACGCTCCCTTTTTTCTCTTGATTAAAGTGAAGGAAAGCAATAATAATCCTGCTCCCAGGATAAACATCCCATCATTAGAAAAAAGACCTGTTTCTGGTAATCTTGTAGCCAATTTTCGATAGACAAAATAGTATTCTTTTCCCTCTTTTACCTCAATTTTATTTTCTTCAAACCATTGCAACTCAGATTTCAGCTTTTCAGGTAAATCCTGCTCATCCAAATAATGACTTGAAATTAGTGTTGAACTCGTTTCAGTAGCCTGTACAGGTTGAGCACTCATACCAGCAAAAAATAAACTCATTCCTAGCAAGACCGAACAAGCTCCTATTGCATATTTCCTCAAAGAAAAACGCTGCTTTCTCTCAAATTGAAATTCTTTCATCCCATCTCCCATCATTCATTATTACTGTATATTTAGTATATCAGAAATAGTCTGTATTCACAAATCTTTCTAGTTATTCCCTTATCATTCCTAATTAAAGTAGACAATATACAATAATTTTTAGTTAAATGTATATCAATATTTTTTGTTTTTCTTAACAAACGTAATACAAAAAGAGCCTGTTGCCAAGCTCTTTAGTCTATTATTTCTTCTCAGCGCGGAGAGCTGACAAGATTTGTGTACGGATATCATCCACACCATTTGGCGTATTTGGTAAAAAGATGGTTTGATTTCCTTTAGAAGCAAAGGTATTCAAGGTGTCCAAATACTGGTTGGTCAAGAGGATAGACATGATTTGTTCTTCTGTCATGCCAACATTGGCTTCCTTGAGTTCGGTGATAGACTCTGCCAATCCATCCACAATGGCCTTACGTTGTTGGGCAATCCCCACACCATGGAGGCGGTCTTTTTCTGCTTCGGCTTCAGCTGCAGTGACGATTTTAATCTTGTCGGCTTCCGCCAATTCTTGCGCTGCGACCCGCTTACGTTGCGCCGCATTGATTTCATTCATGGATTGCTTAACTTCTGCATCTGGTTCGACCTTGGTAATCAAGGTTTTCACGATAATGTAGCCGTAAGTTGTCATTTCTTCTGCTACTTGGTGTTGAACTTCAAGGGCAATCTCATCTTTTTTCTCAAACAATTCATCCAAGGTTAATTTGGGAACAGAAGAGCGAAGAGCATCTTCGATATAAGATTTAATCTGAGATTCTGGACGCATGAGTTTATAGTAGGCATCTGTCACGCTCTGCTCGTTGACACGGTACTGAGTCGCTACATTCATCATAACGAACACATTGTCCTTGGTCTTGGTCTCAACCACAATATCGCTTTGCAACAAGCGCAACTGAATGCGTGCTGCAATCGAGTCAATCCCAAAAGGCAAGCGAATATGAATACCGCTATTGGCAACCTTTTGGTATTTCCCAAAGCGTTCAATAATCGCCACCGACTGCTGACGAACCACATAAACTGTACTCAGTGTGACTATCACCAATAGGAGCACACAAACAATCAGAAAAATCATGAAAAATATTGCCATAATGGAACCTCCACAAGTATTTTTCTAGTATTATAGCACATTTAAAGAAGGCTGTGCCGTTTTTACTGCGATTTTTCCTGAAATGTCAATAATTAGAGGTGAATTGTCCTATTGTCGTCCAATCTCTTGCTAAAACAACTGGTAAGAAATTAGGTGCACCATGCTAGTTCTTTCCAGACCACCCTTATTTCGATTTTAAACAATTAAGAGTCAAACTGGAAACAGACAGATATTGAGCTAATGTAAATCTGTTTGTGACAAATGTTTTTAATATAATGTTTTATCCTTCAAGTTAATGAAGGGAGTTGTTATATATAGCAATTTTACTCACAATGTAAGTTAGTTTTAATATACAAGCTGCCATACTTCAAGAATTAAGCAATCTTGATGATCTAAATTTGATGTGTATACTATTTTTGTCATCGGTTACCGATTACGTTCCTTACGGTTCGTGAGAGGAGGTGAAACTAATGAGCCTTATCATAGAGCTCGCTCTTACTATTATAGCGGACGTCATCGCAGGAATTATCTTGTATTTCGTTTGCAAATGGCTAGATGGTAAGAAGTAGACCGACTGACTAGCCTATCAACACCCGTTAAATCGCTAAGATACGTCAAAAAAGCCCTTAACTACGGCAATAGTTAGGGGCTTTGGTGTTCTAATGAACCTTATCAATTAACTATATTCTAGCATATAATCTACAATAGTTCAAGCATTAAGTGACCTTGATGATCTAAATTTAGTGTGGTATAATACTTTTGTCATCGGTTACCGATTACGTTCCTATGGGTTCGTGAGAGGAGGTGAAACTAATGAGCCTTATACCAGAGCTTGCTCTTACTATTATAGCGGACGTCATAGCAGGAATTATCTTGTATTTCGTCTGCAAATGGCTAGATGGTAAGAAGTAGACCGAATGACTAGCCTATCAACACCCGTTAAATCGCTAAGATACGTCAAAAAAGCCCTTAACTATGGCACTAGTTAGGGGCTTTGGTGTTCTAATGAACCTTATACACTAACTACATTCTAGCATATAAGCCCAGATATTTCAAGCATTAAGCAATGTTGATGATCTAAATTTAATGTGATATACTATTTTTGTCATCGGTTACCGATTACGTTCCTTACGGTTCGTGAGAGGAGGTGAAACTAATGAACCTTGCCCCAGAGCTCGTTCTTACTATTGTAGCGGACGTCATAGCAGGAATTATCTTGTATTTCGTCTGCAAATGGCTAGATGGTAAGAAGTAGACCGAATGACTAGCCTGTAAACACCCGTTAAATCGCTAAGATACGTCAAAAAATCCCTTAACTACGGCCATAGTTAAGGGATTTGGTGTTCTAATGAACCTTACCCGATAAAATTATTCTAACACACAAGCGCTAAGATTTCAAGAGTTTTATTTATTATTTAAAGTTCCTTAGTTCTGAAAGGTATTTGATTTTTCATCAATTCATTTAAAAATACTATACAAATTTCTTACATTTTCCATAAGTGTGATATAATGGACTCAATAAGATAACTTGTGAAGGATAAACGCTGGGTCCCAGAATGGGGTAGACTGAAAGGTTGAGCATTCCTATGTGCCTGGGGTTATCTTTTTATTTTGATTTTTTAAGGCTCTCTACAAAGTTTAGAGGGTCTTTTTCTATTCCTGTAGAATATACCAAAACACCCCTTAACTACTGGCATAGTTAGGGGCTTTGGTGTTCTAATGAACCTTATACACTAACAACATTCTAGCATATAAGCCCAGATATTTCAAGAGTTTTATTTATTTTTTAAAGTTCTGGAAAGGTCTATAATGAAGTTAGCCATCTAATATCTAAAAACCGACTAGCTCTTATGAACTAGTCGATTTCTCATCAATGCGCCAACATTTCTTGGGCGATTTCTTGTCCAGATAGGTTATCTGGGTAGTAGGTTGGCCAGTTATCCATTTCTTCAAAGAGGGCTTCTTGGCTTGTGCCTCCAAAGAAGATATGGAAATGTTCTGCCTTAACTGGGGCGATATTGTGGTCACTAAACTGAACATACTTGAACTGTCCAGCGTCCGCATCTGTCGCTTCAAAGAGGAAGCGCACACCACGATTGCCTTTCTTATAAGTCAAGATTTTCTTACCAACATACTTGTAGGTGAATTTCTTACTTTGTCCACCTTGAACAAATTCCATAGTATTATCAGTAATATTGATCTTAGTAACATCTGTCTGATAGCCTTTTGTATAGTAGGCCTTGTACTCAGCCTGAGTCATCTTACCAGTCAACTTAGCCTTGTAGTCAAAGACTTGGTCAAACGTACCATCTTCAAGGAAAGGATAAACTGATTGCCAGTTACCTGCATAGTCACTCAAAGTGCGGTCCTTGACAGCTGCATCCTCGAAGTAACCATTTTGGACTGTCTTGGTATCCTCTGCCTTTTCAGGCTCAATTGCTGGGCCTTCTTGGTCTGTTGTTTGTTTCAAAGCCTTGAGGTTTTTCTCCATGATAGAGATATAATTTTCTCCCGCCTTGGTGTCCTCTTCTGTTAGACTTTCTAAAGGATTGAGGACATCAGTTTTGACACCTGCTTCTTTTGAAAGTGTATTAGCAAGAGCTTGTGAGGCATTTTCTTCAAAGTAGATATAGGCAATTTTATTTTTCTTAATGTACTCTGTCAATTCTGCCAGACGAGCAGCCGATGGTTCTGCATCTGGAGAGAGACCTGAGATTGCGACTTGTTTGAGTCCATAGTCCAAAGCAAGATAGTTAAAGGCTGCGTGCTGAGTCACAAAGCTCTTTTGTTTAGCTTGAGACAAGCCTTCTGCATAAGCCTTATCCAAGGCTTGTAATTTTTCGATATAGGCAGCCGCATTCTTCTCAAAGGTCTCTTTTTTATCAGGATAATCTGCTGACAAGCTGTCACGGATGTGCTCTACAAGTTTAATGGCACGAACTGGTGATAACCAAACATGGGGGTCAAACTCATGGTGATGGCCTTCTTCTCCATGGTCATGGTCTCCCTCTTCTTCCTCACCACCTGGCAAGAGCAACATATCGCCTGTCGCCTTGATGGTTTTGACCTTTTTCTTATCCAAGGTATCTAGCAATTTAGGAACCCAAGTTTCCATGTTTTCATTTTCATAAACGAAGGTGTCTGCGTCTTGGATTTTGGCAACTGCCTTGGCAGATGGTTCGTATTCATGGGGTTCTGTACCAGCACCGATTAGGAGTTCTACATTAGCAGTATCTCCTGCAACTTGCTTGGTAAATTCATAGACAGGGTAAAAGGTTGTCACGATATTTAGTTTGCCATCTGCCTGCTTTTGATTGGAACAAGCCACTAAAAACAAGGCACATAGACTGGCTAGTAATAAGCTAATTTTTTTCATCTTAGTCTCCTATTTGATAAAACGTCTTACTAAACTAATGAGCAAGAAAACAGTTACAAAAATAATAGTAATACTTGCACTTGCAGGTGTTTCTGCATAGTAGGAAATGTAGAGTCCTGCCACCATTCCCAAAAAGCCAATCGCACTAGCAAGTAGCATAACCGATTTAAAGTTTTTCCCCAGACGCAGGGCAATACTAGCTGGCAAGACCATAATGGTCGACACCAAAAGAGCTCCTGCTGCAGGAATCATAAGGGCAATGGCCACCCCCGTCACCATGTTAAAAAGAATAGACATGGTACGAACGGGCAAGCCATCCACAAAGGCCGTATCCTCATCAAAGGTCAAGATATACATCGGACGAAGGAAGAGGAAGGTCAAAATCAAAACAACCGCCGCAATGACAAAGAGGGAAAGCACCTGCTCCTCACTGATAGTCACGATTGAACCAAAAAGGTACTGGTCCAAACTCATAGAACTCGAGCTTTTACCCTTGCTCATGACAATCAGAGAAACAGCCAGACCTGTTGACATGAGGATAGCTGTCCCGATTTCCATAAAACTCTTATAAACCGTACGGAGATACTCCAGAAAGATCGCCGCAATCAAGACAATGGCAATAGTAGAAATAGTTGGAGAAATCCCTAGTACCAGACCAAAGGCTACACCTGAAAGAGAGACGTGGCTGAGGGTATCACTCATCAAACTCTGACGGCGCAAGATAAGGAAGGTCCCCAATACCGGCGAGAAAAGACTCATGGCAATAACGGCCAGAAAGGCACGTTGCATAAAGTCATAAGATAACAAACTAAGCATGGCCCACCTCCTGATCATTTTCATGAACGTTGAAACAACGCCATGGCGAGTCTTGGTTACGGACTAGATGAATATTGCGGTCCGCATAGTCCTTAACTTCTTCAGGGTCATGGGTAATCATCAACACAGCCTTGCCATGATGATGGGCGCTGTGGTGCATGAGTTCGTAAAATTCATTTTTACTTCCTGCATCCATCCCCGTTGTCGGCTCATCTAGGATAAACACATCAGGGTCAGAAGCAAACATACGCGCAATCACTGCTCGCTGCTTTTGTCCTCCAGATAGAGACCCTAAGCGTTTGTCTCGGTGTTCCCACATACCAACTGAGTCCAAACTAGCCTTGATATGCTCCTCATCATGAGCATTCAAGCGACGGAACCAACCCTTTCGTGGATAGCGACCGGACTTGACAAATTCATAAACCGTACTTGGAAAACCAGCATTAAAACTGGCAATCTGTTGAGGAAGGTAGGCTATTCTCAATTTCTTACCTTGCGTATTTGTCTTTGAAATGGTCACCTTGCCAATGCGTGGTTGGAGAATTCCAAGACTGGCCTTGATGAGTGTCGTCTTAGCCGCTCCATTTTCCCCTGTCAAGGTAACAAATTCCCCACTATCAACACTATAATTGATATGTTCAAGAACGGGCTCCTTATCATAATAGAAGGATAAATCCTCTACCGTAATGTATCTCATTATTTGATTTCTCCTACTAAAGCAGTCAAAAACCGCTGGATCACTTTTTGTTCATTTGGAGTAAACTGAGTCGCCACTTGTTCATAGGTTAAAAGCGTATGCTCATGGTGATGATGGTGCTCCTCAGCGATTGGACGAGCCAAATCAGTCAACTGATAAAAAATCACACGCGCATCCTTAGGATCTTTAGATGTTTCCAACATCCCTTCCTTGACCAAAGACTTAATGGCCTTGGTAACTGCTGCCTGACTGACATTGAGGCGACGCGCCAACTCTGAATTGGTTAAAGATTCCTCTGACAAGAGCATGAGGATATGCTCCTGGGTATTAGTCAGAGCCACCTCGCTAGTACAATGACCTATTAGAATTTCATGCTGATTTTCCGCCTGCAAAATTACCTCATTCAAAAAAGCATCAATATCCTTCGCTAGCTGTCTCATATCTGACTCCTTTCCTTTTGAACTTCTCTTTTTTAAGAGAAAAATACTATTCTGTAGAATTTTATTTACCAGTTAATTATATCACAAGCAAAAAAAGAGTCAAGAAAAAACGTGAAAATCGGCTTCATTCTTGAACTCTTCTATATTATGAACTATTGAAATTCCTTGACATATCCATCGTATGTCGCCCAGTCTTTGCTGAAAAAGCGCTCATTCAGATGGTAAGTCGGAGCTGGTGTAGGATTAGATAGGAAAGGATCAACTGCCTTGTCAAAAGCCAACCAACCCAACCAACCAAGGTGAATGGTGTCCTTCATAAAGAAAGGCTCCCCACCATCCTTAGAAAAATCTGCTATATTGGTAAAACCTTGACTCTCTAACTGGTAGCGAATCTTCTGCACCGTTTGTTGGTACATATCCTCTCGTAGACCAGCATAATCCATCCATTTTTTATTAACAGGTGGAATGATAAAAATCGGGTTTACCTTAGATTTAGAAAACTGGGTTAACACCAACTGCAAGTCATTATACTCTGGCGACTTGAGATAGGTGAAGTTTTTCTGAGAATCCTTTAATTTCTTCAAATCCTTCTTGATCTGCTTATTATAGAAATCATTCTCCATTCCCAGATCATTATTGGAAGTATTTTTTTCTGCATCTGCTTTAACAATATCTTCTATGGCTTGATAAGAAAACTGGTCTGGCAAGGTCTTTAAATACTTAGATACATGCTTCTCGTAGTTGACATAGCCTCTAACTGAAAACTGACCAAAAAAGGAAGCTTGGCGTTCATTAAACCGAGCCAATAATTCAATCATTTCATTGTCTGCCGTCGACAATTCTTCTTTGCTTGCCAACTTCTGAACCAGATCCTTCATAGCTACGTTTGGGAACTGCTGTAGTAAGCGAGTCGCCGCATATTGGCTAGCCTGATCTCCAGATTGATGTTCCAGAAAACTGGTCAACTGGTCTCCATTAAAATACTGCTGGAAGGCTGCTGGCTCATAGCCGTTTTTACTGAACCACTGGGGGGAGATAACATACACAACTTGTTTATTCTCCAGTTGTGGCAACATCTGTTGCATTCCAAAATACTGGTTAAGCGATGCAGCTCCCCTCTGTCCTAAAAGATAAGGACGGTAGGATCGATTGTATTTCTCAGCTAATACCGCAGGATGAGCACCGTCAAAACGAAGCCATTCACTAGAGCCAAAGAAGGGAACAAAACGCATATTTGGATCAGATAGTGCTCTGACTTTTTGACTTCGTTCCTTAAAACTATCGATAGTAGTAGCCACCGCTGAACGCTTTTCAGCTCCTAGATTATGACGCATCTCAGTAGGATAAAAGAAAATGAGCAGAAAAACCAACAAACCAGCTATCAAGACCGGTCCGAAGATCATCCATAAGCGTTTAAGCATTTTGTAGCTCCACAATACCAGCTATGATTTTATTAGCTGTATTCCAGTCGTCACGACCAAACTCTGTTACAGGGACACGAATGTCAAAACGGTTTTCAATCTCCACAATCAATTCAACCGTTCCCATACTATCCAAGACACCTGCATCAAAAAGATCTTCATCCATCATGTCAGAAACATCTTCCATAAACAACTCATCAATAATTTCGATAACTTCTGATTTGATATCCATATTTTATTTCCTTTTATTTTTTAAACCATAAATCATTCAAGAATCCAGAAAAGATTAAGAATGACAGCATGACGACATGGAAGGTGACAACCATGCCAAGCAACTGAATCCAGCGATTCTCAGGTAGAGCAGGCTTCCCTGCTTTTTTTCGCTCCTTATTGAGTGTTTTTTTCTTACGAACCCAAGCGTCATTGATGACCAGTCCAATCCCATGAAAGAGTCCATAGGCGATGTAGTACCAGGTCACACCGTGCCAAAATCCCATAATCAGCATATTGACAATGTAGGCCACACTTGAGGTTACATTGCGATTCTTAAAGACCTTCTTTCTGGTCAATACCATGACCATTCGCATAAAGACAAAGTCACGGAACCAGAAAGAGAGACTCATATGCCAGCGATTCCAAAACTCCTTCAAATCCCTTGATAAAAAGGGCTTATTAAAGTTGATAGGACTACGAATTCCCATCAAATTTGAAATGGCTAAGGCAAACATAGAATAACCTGCAAAGTCAAAGAAAAGCTCCAGACCAAAGGTATACATAACTGCCAAGGCATAGAGGTTAAAGAAGCCACCTGACTGCAAGGCTAGATTCTTCAGAGGAGGGAGTAAGGTCTCTCCTAAAACATGAGCTAGGATAAACTTATACAAAAAACCCCACATGATATAGCGAACAGATTCATCCAGCATATCCATCAACTCATCTCGCTCAGGAATGGTCTGATAATTTTCATTAAAACGCTTAAAGCGATCGATTGGACCACTTGAAAAAGTCGGCATGAAGAGAAGGAAACGAAGGAATTCCCAGAGGGTAAAATCCTTAATCACTCCATCTCTCAGCTCGATGATAATCCCAACCGAACGAAAGGTCAGGTAAGAAATTCCCAAAAATCCAAGCAAAGACTGCGTTCCATTGATAGCTGGCTGCACCTTGACAAAGATAATCGGAAGTAGGGACAGAAAACTAACTAAGTAGAAGACCCACTTGCCATCCTTGCTTTTTCGATAATGCTTGTAGAAAAGCAGGAGCAATATTTCCCAGCAAAGGTAAATACCCAAGGCAGCCAATTGATTGGTCTTCCCACCTACCAACATGGTGACGATAAAGAAGAGGCTAACCAGCACTTCATACCAGGCAAAGCGTTTCTTGAAAAAGAGACCGATAAAGATGGGCAAGGTTGCAACAATCACATAGACAAAATACTGAGGATTGCCATATGGCTCTAAATGAGGAAGCTGTTGAAAAAACTCCATCATCTCTTATTCACCTCGTTAATCAATCCTTTGATGTCAATCTTTCCATTTGGAGTCAGTGGCAAACTGTCTCGGTAAAGAAATTTAGACGGCATCATGTAGGACATCATGATGTCTGTCAAATCTTCCTTGATGGCCTTGGTAATATCGATATCACGCTCAAACTGCTCACGAACACCGTCTTTTAAGATGACATAGGCCAGTAGATTTTGTACCTTATGGTCCTTGTTATAGCGCGGAACTGCGACAGCTGACTCGATAAAGCGAGACTTATTGAGGTTTTGAGAGACATCTTCTAACTCAATGCGGTAACCGTTAAACTTAATCTGGAAGTCCATGCGTCCGCCGTAGAGAAGCAAGCCTTCATCTGTCATAGTTCCCACATCTCCTGTATGATAGGCTGGCAGACCTTCAAACTCAAAGAAGGCTTCTGCTGTTTTTTCAGGATTGTTCATATAACCTTTTGAAACAGCTGGTCCAGAAACAATGATTTCTCCCTGTTCACCATTTGGCAATTTATTTCCGTCCTCGTCAATGATAAAGGTTGGAGAATCAGCCTTGGTATAGCCAATTGGTAGGCGTTTGAGAGTCGCTAGCATCTCGTCTGTCACAGCAACTGCTGACAAGGCTACTGTCGCTTCTGTTGGACCGTAGGCATTGATAATACGAGCATTTGGGAAACGCTCGCGCAGTTTTTGAGCTGTTTTAACCGTCAATTCTTCGCCATCAAAGTAGAAATGCGTGATTCCAGGCATTTTCTCACTGTTGAAGTCTTCAGACAACATGGCCATATCCGCAAAAGAAGGGGTTGATGTCCAGATAGCGATTGGCAATGAAAAGATAGTCGCAAAGAGTTGCTTAAAGTCCTGAGTGATGGCTGAAGGAAGAGCGAAAAGCGTACCACCCAGTGCCAAGGTCGGTGCCCAGTACATGACAGACAGGTCAAAAGAATAAGGTGGCTGAGCCAGCATTTGCGGACGACTTGGCGTCGCAAATTCCTTGTCCGTAATCATCCAATTGGTAAAGCTGAGGAGATTATCATGTGAAATCTGCACTCCCTTTGGCTTACCAGTCGTACCAGAAGTAAAGATGATATAGTAATTATCATCCCCCTTGACTGGATGCGTGATTTCATAGCTTGTCTCTTGAGCAAAGGCTTCTTGAACCTGATTTAGATTCATCATCGGTGTAGAAACCTGCTCTAATGGAAAGTCTGAAATGGCAATAATCAAGCTTGGCTCTGCAACTTCTAAAATAGCCGAAACTCGCTCCAAGGCCGAATGGCTATCAATTGGAATGTAGGCGTGACCTGACTTAGTCAAGGCTACAAAAGTTGCCAACATGTCATACTCTTGACCACCAAAAACGACCACAGGGGACTTCTCAGGCAAGCCTAGTTGGTCAATGGCTGCAGCCAAACTATCCGAATCAGCCTTCAAATTTCCATAAGTGTGTTCCTGCCCCAAAACATTGTAAACAGGATAGCTAGGCTGTGTCTGAGCAAAATGCTCAATGGTTTCAATCATATCTACTATTGGTTTATGTGACACAATAGGGATTCTCCTTCAAGTTAAAATTCATTATAGATAAAGCTTCCTTGACCCTGACCAAGATAGCTAAAGAAGTAAAGCAGCCCTAGAAAGATAAGAAAATACAAGGCTGTCCGACCAAGAAAGAGGTACAATTCTTTTCTCTGTTTCATCAAGAAAAACCATTCATTTCTGTAATTTTTGCTAAATAAGATAGACTCTTACTATAGTATTTTTCTACTATTGTACCACTTTATAGACTAGTTTTTCAATTGTTTACCGTATGTTTTCAATAGATTTCAGTTTATTTTAAGGATTATGCGGTTTTTCGATGAATATTTTAAAAGAAAAGAACCCGAGATTTTCATCTCAAGCTCTATCAACATAGTTGTTTTCCAAATTAGAAAAGTGAGAATACAAGCACGGCCAAGGCTGCACCAATAACAGGTCCCACAACAGGAATCCAGGCATAAGACCAGTCTCCGTCTCCCTTGTTTGAAATTGGAAGGATACTGTGCATGATACGAGGTCCAAGGTCACGAGCTGGGTTCAAGGCATAACCTGTTGTCCCACCTAGTGATAGACCGATACCGACAATCAAAGTCCCCACCGCAAAGGTTCCGATACCTGCCTGAAAATCGTAAAGACCCAAAGCAAAGATTGTCAAGACCAAAACAAAGGTTCCTAGGATTTCACTAATCAAGTTTGATACAGTATCCTTGATGGCTGGCCCGGTGCTGAAGGTTGCCAGGATATTTCCTGCATTTTCTTCTGCCTCATAGTGAGGTTTGAATTGCAACCAAACCAAAATCTGACCGAGCATAGCCCCTGCGAACTGGGCTAAGATATAAGGAAATACGGAAGTCCAAGGCAAACCACCTTTCAAGGCCACACCTATAGTCACAGCTGGGTTTAAATGAGCTGGACTAAGTTTTCCAGATACAAATACTGCAACCGCAACTGCAATCCCCCAACCCATAGTAATCACAATCCAACCTGAACTGTTGCTCTTGGTTTTCGGAAGAACCACACCTGCAACAACACCATTTCCTAGAAGAATCAGGATTAAAGTCCCCAAAAATTCTCCAAATAATTCATTCATCATCTTTCTGTCTCCATCAAAAAGAAGGGGCGGGCGACAAGGAATGCTGCCCTCCACCTCTTTTCCTTTCTCTTAATTTTTTAATTCTGCTAAATCATTGTTAGCGAGGGCTGCTTCGACATCCGCACGGTAAGTTGCTTTCTCATCTTCTGTCCAGTCATAGAATCGTCCCATTTCATCCAAAACTGGCTCAACGATGCTATCCAAGCTATCACGCATAAAGAGCATGTGGTTAGTACGACGAAGAAGGAAGTCAACTGGGCTAAGAGCCAACTCATTGCGCATTGCATAGTGAAGGGACAAGGTGTCTGCCAAGCTGAGTCCTGGTGCTTGTTCCAAACTATGAGCAAGAGCAAAGACTTTCGGTGCATTTGAACCATAGAGATTTGCTAGGTAATGAGCTTCCTTGCTATCCAAACCACGTGACACTCCAAGTTGCGCAAAGGCTTCGATTTCTGAGTCCACATTTGCTGGGTTCAATTCCCCACCTGAAACAGGGTAAGTCTTAGAATTGATGAGTTTAAAGCTACGGTCAAATTCTGCTTTGAGGATGTCAACCACGCGCTCCATAGCTCCTTCAGCCATCTTACGGTAGTCTGTGATTTTACCACCAGCAAGGGTCAAAAGGCCATTATCATCACGGTCCAAGCTCGAACCACGAGAAACTGCAGATGGATCCAAATGTTTTTCAGATGTGCTACTTTCAAGCTTGCTGACAGCAGACTCAACATCTTCACGCGTTTTTTCTTTAGAGAGATAAGATTCAACAGTCGCAATCAAGTTATTAAAGCTTTCATCACTGATGGTTCCGTTATTTCCGCCATTGTAGTCAGAAGCACTATTGCCTGCGATCAATGGACGAAGACCTGCCCAGCTACTTTCAATGTCAGCAACTGTAATATTCGCTTCTGGGAAGCGGTTGTTGACAATACCAAGCAGGTAATCTACATCTTCTTGAGTTACTTTTGGATGTTCCAAATCACCTGTGTAGTCTGTATCCGTTGTACCAAAGTAAGTCTTGTTTTCACGTGGGAGAACAAAGACCATACGGCCATCACCCAAACCAGTGTCAAAGTAAACTGGCTGTGACACCTTGATCTTGCTTGAGTCCACTACCAAGTGAACTCCCTTAGTTGGACGCATTTGTGAGAATTGGGTTCCCTTATTAGACAAATTGCGTACTTTGTCGCTCCAAGGACCTGTTGTGTTAATCACCAGACGGGCCTTGATTTCAAAGACTTGGTCTGTCAACAAATCACGAGCTACGACACCTGTAATTTTGCCACTTTCGTCAAAGAGGAAGCCTTCTGCCTTCACGTGGTTGGCAATAAGGGCACCATCTTGGTTGGCACGTTTGATATTTTCAATCACGAGACGCGCATCGTTGTTACGGAAGTCAAGGTAAACTCCACCTCCTACCAAACCTTCTTTCTTCAAGTTTGGCTGGCGTTCCAAGACTTGATCCTTGCTCAAAACCTTGTTTGCAGCTGGTGTGTTGTTAACTCCTGCCAAAAGGTCGTACAAGTCCATGGCTACTTTCAGACGGAAGAGGCTAAAGGTTGCTCCATCTTCATCATAAACTGGTAAAAGCATTGGATCTGGCTTTGGAATATGTGGAGCAATTTGTTGAACCACTGCACGTTCAGAAACTGTATCTGACACCACTTCTACGTCAAATTGTTTGAGGTAACGAAGACCTCCGTGAACCAATTTTGTTGAACGGCTGGATGTTCCTTCTGCGAAGTCCTGCATTTCAATCAAACCAGTCTCAAGACCACTAGCTGCAGCCTGCAAGGCTACACCAGCCCCTGTGATTCCTCCACCGATAATCAAGAGGTCCAGGGTACGTTCCTGCATTTTTTTAATTGATAATTCACGTGTTTTCTTTGAAAATTCCATATTTACACACTTTCTAACTAAATCGCTTTATTCTGCCAGTATTAGTCGTCTACTTCCGCAAAGACTTGGGTTGCTTTTACAGCCTTCTTCCAGCCCTTGTAGAGTTGTTCCTTGCGCGATTCGTTCATAGATGGTTCAAAGAGTTCTCCTGTCTCGTTCAAGAGTTTCAACTCATCCAAGTTTTTCCAGTAACCTACTGACAAACCTGCTAGGAAGGCCGCTCCTAGAGCTGTTGTTTCCAAGTTTTTGGCGCGTGCGATGTCGATTCCCAAGATGTCCGCTTGGAACTGCATGAGGAAGTTGTTCATAGCTGCACCACCATCCACCTTCAAGACTTGGATAGCTGTCTGCGCATCTACTTGCATAGTGTCAATGATATCACGTACTTGATAAGCAATAGATTGCAAAGTCGCCTTGATAAAGTCTTCTTTGCTTGTTCCACGAGTCAAACCAAAGACAGAACCGCGAGCATTTTGGTTCCAGTATGGAGCGCCTAGACCTGTAAAGGCTGGAACGACATAAACTTCATCATCATTGTGAGAATCACGAGCGTATTTTTCAGATTCTGGTGAATTTTCAACCATGCGAAGACCATCACGAAGCCACTGAATGGCACTTCCTGCAATGAAGATAGAACCTTCCAAAGCATAGTAAACCTTGCCGTTGATTCCGTAACCAATGGTTGTCAAGAGGTTATTTTCAGACAACTGCATCTCTTCCCCAGTATTCATGATGATGAAAGATCCTGTTCCATAAGTATTCTTGACCATACCTGGTTCAAAGGCCAACTGTCCAAAGAGGGCTGCCTGTTGGTCCCCAGCCATACCTGAGATTGGCACTTGTCCACCGTAGAAATGGAATGGAGCTGTTTTACCGTAGATTTCAGAGTTAGAACGAACTTCTGGAAGCATAGCCTTAGGAATGTTGAGGATTTCCAAAATCTCATCATCCCATTTGAGTTCTTTAATGTTATAAAGCATGGTACGAGCTGCATTTGAGTAGTCGGTCACGTGAGCCGCACCGTCAGTCAATTTCCAAACCAACCAAGTATCGATAGTACCAAAGAGCAATTCCCCTTTTTCTGCTCGCTCTTGAGCGCCCTCTACATGGTCCAAAATCCAACGAACCTTGGTCGCAGAGAAGTAAGCATCGATGATCAAACCAGTCTTTTCATGGAATTTTTCCACATAACCTTGGCTTTTTAGTTGCTCAGCCAAAGGAGCTGTCTGACGTGATTGCCAAACAATAGCGTTGTAGATAGGAAGTCCTGTTTTCTTATCCCAGACGACAGTTGTTTCACGTTGGTTGGTAATTCCGATTGCTTCGATTTGATTTGGCTTGACACCACTTTCGATGAAAGCTCCAGCAATAACAGACTGGACGGAATTCCAAATTTCATTGGCATTGTGCTCAACCCAACCTGCCTGAGGGAAAATCTGAGTGAACTCTTTTTGACTCGAGCTAACTTTTTCTCCTTTTTTGTTGAAAATAATGGCACGAGAACTTGTAGTTCCCTGGTCAATGGCCATGATGTATTTTTCTTGTGACATGTGCTGTCCTCCTGATAAAGATCTTGAGGATGTTTCCTCTTTACACTTACTAGTATACAAAATAAAGCGCTTTCTTGTTTATCAACTTTTTTTAATTTTTAAAAAAATGTGAGGAGATTGTGTGAATTTCACAAAAAAGACCTGGAACAACCAAGCCTTTTAACTAAATAATAACTGGCGAATCGCTACCAAATCTTCCATATCCAAGTCATTTTTTAAATAATAAACTGGGGTCTGTTCCTTCTTATGAATGGGGTTATTGGTAACCAGCAAATCATAATGTCGAGTTCGGTCATAGGCTTCAATGGTGATAAAACGATTGTATTCCAAATACCGTTTTAAAATGGCTGCCATCCTTGAAAAGACAAGAAAACCAGATGTCAAATCCAGACCAATCCGCATATGCTGGCCACCATTTTCAGCCATATATTCGATTAATTGGAGCCATTCCCAGAGAATTTTCTTATCCAAATCCGTCCCCTGCTGAAAGGCAGGTAGAGCATGAAAAATCTCCTCTGCCATTCCTCTAAAATCATGTTCCATCAGTAAATATGGATGACGATTCTCTAACTGGTACTTGTAGCGATCCTGTAAAATATAGCCCCTATAGAGATAGACTTGAGCACAAAGCTGACTGAGTTCATAGGTGACATGGTCCTCTGTGTAGTCCCCCAGCAACTCCTCCTTCTTCATTTCTTGAATCAACTGCGTCAGCAAATCTGCCAACTGCCCTCCAAAACCAAGGATGTACTCCATAGTATGAAGAGGAAGAATGCGATGAGATAGGAGGAAAGAGAAGAAAATCATCATCTCCCCATCCTCAGTTCCGAGAGGGATATGTTGCCCAGCAAAAAAGGACGGAGCCTTTCTCAGCAAACGAAGGTAGAAAATATTGTCAAAATACCCTCGCATTTTCTCTTCTATCACTTGAAACTGACAGGCATTAACCCGTAGACGCTGTTGACTGATATGAGACCAGAGAACCAAGTCCAATTTCTGCCCCGAAGACAAACTTGCACCGCAGATTTCTTCTAGTGTAATAATTTCCTGCTTTCTCTCTGGTTTCTGCATGTGGCCTTCCCATTCCTGACTGGACCAGACCTTGCGAAAAAGACAGAAATAGAAATAGCGTATCTGATGCTCTGGACCTCGCCAACGTCCATTTTGGATGGATAAGTCAAATTCTGACAAAATCTGATTTAAGCTAGCTAAGTGACGACCAAGCGTAGCCTCGCTAATCACCAATTCTTGAGCCATCTGATGGGCTAAAAACTGTTGGTGGTAGAGAAGATAAACCAAAATCTGGTATTTAACAGCATTCTCCAAAAACAAGCTCCGAATCTCTCTCCCCTTGGTAGCTGCACCGATCGACAGGCGCAGATTTTCATTTTCTAAGTGAATAGTCAGCTCTAAACCACTGTCCGAAGCCTTTTCATTAAGCAGGGTGACATATTTGGTTAGAGTTGCTTTTGAAAATCCTGTTTCTTCCATTACAGCCTTGACGGTCGTCTGAGACTCTTGTAATAGAAAGGAAAGGATTGAAAATTGACCACACTCGGCTTTCTCCATCAAATCTCCTAAATACATTTGTTACCCCTTTCATTTTCTACCTTAAGCATAGCATAAATCTTACAAATGCTGAAATAATCTGTTTCTCTTTTTATTTTCATGCTGATTTCCTGATCCATTATCCTAAAAATCAACAAACACACGGCTCCCCCTTTGGGCATTTTTATGCTAAAATAGTAGCTATGGATAAAATTATTAAAACTATATCAGAAAGCGGAGCCTTTCGTGCTTTTGTCCTTGACAGCACAGAAACCGTCCGCACTGCTCAAGAAAAACACCAAACCCAAGCTAGCTCAACTGTAGCGCTTGGTCGAACTCTTATCGCTAGCCAGATTCTCGCAGCCAATGAAAAAGGAAATACTAAACTAACAGTTAAGGTGCTGGGATCTAGCTCACTAGGTGCTATCATCACCGTCGCTGATACCAAGGGGAATGTCAAAGGTTACGTTCAAAATCCAGGTGTCGATATCAAAAAGACTGCAACTGGTGAAGTCCTAGTCGGACCTTTTGTCGGCAATGGCCAATTCCTCGTTATCACAGACTACGGCATTGGAAATCCTTACAACTCTATGACTCCCCTCATCTCTGGAGAAATCGGTGAAGATCTGGCCTTTTACCTGACCGAAAGCCAACAGACCCCTTCTGCTGTCGGCCTCAATGTCCTTTTAGACGAAGAAGACAAGGTCAAGGTTGCAGGTGGTTTCCTAGTTCAAGTCTTGCCGGGAGCCAAGGAAGAAGAGATTGCCCGATTTGAAAAACGCATCCAAGAAATGCCAGCTATCTCGACTCTTCTAGAGAGTGAAGACCATATCGAAGCCCTCCTAAAGGCTATCTACGGGGACGAGGACTACAAGCTTCTTTCTGAAGAAGAAATCCGTTTCCAATGTGACTGTAGCCATGAGCGCTTTATGAACGCTCTTGCCAGCCTTCCAAGCTCAGACTTACAGGAAATGAAAGAGGAAGACCACGGGGCAGAAATCACTTGTCAATTCTGCCAAATAACTTACAACTTTGATGAAAACGACCTGGAGGAACTCATTCGTGACAAATCTTAATACACCCTTTATGATTGGCAATGTTGAGATTCCCAATCGTACCGTTCTAGCGCCTATGGCTGGTGTGACAAACTCAGCCTTTCGTACTATTGCAAAAGAGCTCGGAGCTGGACTCGTTGTAATGGAAATGGTCTCTGACAAGGGAATCCAATACAACAACGAAAAAACCCTGCACATGCTTCATATCGATGAAGGCGAAAACCCTGTTTCTATCCAACTTTTTGGTAGTGATGAAGACAGCCTGGCACGCGCAGCAGAATTCATCCAAAAAAACACCAAAACCGATATCGTGGATATCAACATGGGCTGCCCTGTCAACAAAATCGTGAAGAACGAAGCTGGTGCTATGTGGCTCAAGAACCCTGATAAGATCTACTCTATCATCAACAAGGTTCAATCTGTCCTTGATATTCCGCTTACTGTCAAAATGCGTACAGGCTGGGCTGACCCATCTCTGGCAGTTGAAAATGCCCTCGCTGCTGAAGCTGCAGGTGTTTCTGCTCTTGCTATGCATGGCCGTACCCGTGAGCAAATGTATACAGGTCACGCAGACCTTGAGACTCTCCATAAAGTTGCTCAAGCTTTGACCAAGATTCCCTTCATCGCCAACGGTGATATCCGTACTGTCCAAGAAGCCAAACAACGCATCGAAGAAGTTGGTGCTGACGCAGTCATGATTGGCCGCGCTGCCATGGGAAATCCCTACCTCTTCAACCAAATCAACCATTACTTTGAAACAGGAGAAATCCTCCCTGATTTGACCTTTGAAGACAAGATGAAAATTGCTTACGAACACTTGAAACGCTTGATTAACCTCAAAGGGGAAAACGTCGCAGTTCGTGAATTCCGAGGACTCGCTCCTCACTACCTCCGTGGAACATCTGGCGCTGCCAAACTTCGTGGAGCCATTTCACAAGCTAGTACCCTAGCAGAGATTGAAGCCCTCTTGCAATTAGATAAGGCTTAATAGTTTAAAACCCGTAACTCTCTTAAAGTTTACGGGTTTTTCTTGGATTTATACAGGCAAGTAATGTCTATATGAAATTAGTCATTCTCCGTCTTTTTTCCTTTTAATAGATAAACACCTACTAGAGATATAAGACCTAAGAATTCCATAAGCAACGTTGACATTGTTCCAGTTGATGGGAGTGCTTGCTTATCTTTTTTATCTGAATTTGAACGATTTTCACTCATTTGATTTGCTTTATCAGCAAGAAGAACCATTTCCTTATTATCAGATTGAGTTTTTCCTTCCCTATTTGCCTCTGGCTCGGTAGACATTTGTTTTTTAGGAAGTGTTTTAATCGCAAATAAGCTGAAATGACTCGTTTTGAAAACGACTTGCCCATTTTCAACTGTTGATGGGAGCAATTCCAACTCTCCATTTTCTTTCACATGGTAAACTTGAATCTCAGAATCAATATTACCAATTGCAAGACGAACTACTCTCTCTCCCTTCACATGGGTTTCTTTTCCATCTTTTGAAAGGGAAATATCAAATATGCGCACTGTTCCTTGTCCTGTTTGACGGGTAACATTATCAATCATTTCTTTTGTTGTTACCTCTTTAAGATTGATAGAGTCTGCTTCTGTAGCAGTTTCAAACATAACAGTAATCTTGGTATTTCCATTTTGAGTTGTAAATACCTTTTGAACAGTAGATGTCGGTTGAGATGAGAGAGTAGGAGAAAGACTGTTAGATCTTGTAGGAGATGAAGAATTTGTCTCGTTTCCTGATGGTTTACTTGGAGTAGGTTCCCCTGGTTTTTCTGGAGATTTTGGTTTAGTGGAAGCACTAGAACTTCCTGAAGAGCTAGTGGAACCGGAGTGACTTCCTGTGGTTGAACCTGATGGGTTCTGCTCTTTTTCAGCAGGTTTGCTTGGAGCAGGTTCCTCTGGTTTTTCTGGAGATTTTGGTTTAGTGGAAGCACTAGAACTTCCTGAAGAGCTGGTGGAACCGGAGTGACTTCCTGTGGTTGAATCTGATGGATTCAGCTCCTTTTCCGCAGGTTTGCTTGGAGCAGGTTCCTCTGGTTTTTCTGGAGTTTCTGGTTTAGTGGAAGCACTAGAACTTCCTGAAGAGCTAGTGGAACCGGAGTGACTTCCTGTGGTTGAACCTGATGGGTTCTGCTCTTTTTCAGCAGGTTTGCTTGGAGCAGGTTCCTCTGGTTTTTCTGGAGATTTTGGTTTAGTGGAAGCACTAGAACTTCCTGAAGAGCTGGTGGAACCGGAATGACTTCCTGTGGTTGAACCTGATGGGTTCTGCTCTTTTTCAGCAGGTTTGCTTGGAGCAGGTTGCTCTGATTTTTCTGGAGTTTCTGGTTTAGTGGAAGATCCTGAATTTGACGAAGAAGATAAGCCCTTTTTAAAGTTAGACAAAGCTTCATCTAGTTTTAATCGACTTTCTGCCACCAGTTTCTTTAGTTGGGCTTTTTGGGTTGATTCATCTAATTTATGCAAATACGTTTTTTCAATATCTTTTAGCTTTTTAATTAGCTCTACAGTATTGATATGTTGCTCTTTTTCTAAATTTTTCTTGATGTCATTCAATAAACCTGTTAGATGTTTAGTGACCGCTTCCTTTGCCTTATTTCGCTCTAAGCTGATTTCTCGTCCCTTATGTTTAACGACTAGAGCTTCTATCTCCTGTTCAGCTTCTTTCACCAAGTTTTCCACTTTTTCTTTACTCGAAGCCCCATCAAACATCCTTTTATACTTCTCTACAGATTCTTCGGATTCTTTTAAAAGTTCTGTAAACCAAAAAGCTCCCGGATTCTCCTGTTTTAAACGAGTAAGTCTATAAGCACTCAAAGTTGTTTTAGCTGTTTCTTTAGCTTCTTTAAGATTTGTCTCCGTAGTTTTTTCAGTAGAAACTATATTTCCTCCTTGATTTTCTACTTTTGGTGGAGTTGGATTATTATGTTCTTTTCCAGAAGGTGAATCAGAATCTAATCCTTGATTCGCAGGCTTAGTCGTATCACCTCTACCATTAGAAGAATTAGAATTTCCTGATGGTTCACTTTGTTGATTTGATAAACTATTCTTAAAGTCCTCTACCAACTTATCTAGCTTCGTTTGCCCCTCTTGCTGCAGTTTCTCTATTTTTTCTCTATCAGAAGCTCCACCAATTTTCTCCTGGTACTCTCGTACAATTCCCTGAGCTTGCTGGAGAATATCTCCAAATCCAGAAGCAGAATTATCTAATTTATTTAGAAGACTAGTCATATAATTAGACAAACTAACGCTAGCTTTTTTAACTACTTCATCATGTTCTTTATTACGTATTTCCAAACTTTCTTGATGAAAGTTATTCGCTATCTCATCTAGTACTGAATAGTTCATCTCCTGTTCAATCTGCTTTCTGTACTCAGCTTTTTTATCTTCAGGTAAAGCTGTCTCTCCCAACTCTTTTATCAACTGCTGTCTGTATTCCTTCAACCTATCTTGCCCACTAGATGTAACCGTGGGGGTATTCCCACCTCCAACCACTTCTGCATGGACTACTCCTCCTAAGAACAGACTAGCAACCACTACACTAGCTACTCCAATACTAAATTTACGAATTGAATAACGTACTTTTCTCTCACTTTTTGATGCAAACATAATTATTTCCTCCAATATTTTTCTTAACACTACTATATCATTTCAATATGAACTGTATATGAATTGAATCTTGTATTTATCTCTTTATGCTTCCATTTGGGATTATAACTTCATGTAATAACTTTTCCTCTTCAGCTATTCGTCGAAACAAAATAACTGCATAAGCTGGAAAAACTAAAACAAAAGTCATATAGGCATGACTAAGCAAGGTCAGGCCAATCAACTCAGGAAGGATATTTAAAAAGTAATTGGGATGTTTTACTGTCCTAAATAAAACATGATCCACAAACTTATGATTCGGTGCTAACATCAACTTGACTGTCCAAATATCCCCAAGCAGATGAATAACAAGTAGCAACATCAACATAGAAAATATCAGGAGCACCAAACCCACAACACTCATCATATTGAAAGACGGTCGATAGACTAGGGCTTCCATAAAACAAGCCAGATAAAAAACAATATGAACCAAGGTAAGACGTTTGGTATTTTTAATGCCAAATTCTCGCCCACCATCCCTACGAAGCCGTTTTTCATTTGCAATTGATTTCTTTAGGAACAACAAGCGAATTAAAAATACACAGATAATGATTATTGCTATCATCACGATCCCCTTTCTTTACCACTACTTTAACATCTCTATGTTAACCCAATATGAATTGAAAAAGAAAAAGAACGAAAACTGATTCCGTTCTTTGATTTACTCTATCACTACCATTCAAACTATGCTTCCTTAAATTATCCTCAAGTAAGAAAAGAGTATCACTAAAAGCTAACTATCTGGTAACAAGCAGATTTTAAATTCCATCCCTTGTTCATAAGGCAAGAAACTATAGGACATACGATGACTCTCTAAAATATTCTTAACAATATAAAGACCCAACCCTGATCCTGTTTCTCTGTCTGTTACAATTTGTGAATGGTAAAAAATATCAAATAAATGTTCTAACTCTTCCTGATTCAAAGGAGCACACGTATTCCTAATAGAAAGGTAACCATCTTGCTCAGAAATAATCACACTGCCAGATTGATCTGAGTACTTGATAGCATTACTGATAAGATTTGTCAAGACTTTATCCAAAGCCTTCAAGCTCATCCCTACTTTTGTATTAGTAGTCAACTGATTATCAATCACAAGATTTTTAGAAAATGCCAATTCCTGATATCGAGACAAAACATCTGTCAAAACGGTATTTACCATTAAAATCTCACTACACTCTGTCCATTCTTGAAATTTAGAAGATTCCAATACTTCCTCTAGCAAGAAACTCATCTGATCGATTTTATCAATACTCTTTTCAAGATACTTAGGATGATCTTTATAATCCCCCACATTGTATTGCATATTTTCTAAGATAATCCTGAGAGTAGCTAGAGGTGTCTTTAATTCATGTGATGCTCCACGGACAAAGGAAACCTTTTGATTTTGCAATTTTACAATTTGCTCATTGTGACTTTCCAACTCATGAATAACCTTCAACAAGTGCTCATACACACCATTAATCTGTTTTCCAACTTCACCAACTTCATCTTTTCTGCTTTCATCAAAACGAATATTGTCATCCAAATCTTGCATCTTACTAGTCACTTCTGAAATGTAAAAAAGAGGATTGAGCAAGCGTTTCGTATAAAAATAAGAAAAAACAAAGGAAAAAGCAATTGTAACCAAAAATGTATAGGGGAGATACAAAAGCAAAATATTCTTTGCTTCTTTGTAGATATCCACTCCCTGCACAAATTGCACCGTTACCTGTTTACCATCTGCTGTACTAACAGGCTTATCTAACATCACAATATAATTTGATAGCTCTCCATCTTTAATATCCAAGTCATGCACAAGAGGGAGCCGCTTATCTAAGATATCTCTTTTAAGGTGAGCAGATATAGTCAAGGACTTTGAATAAGACTGGAGTAAGCTTGGAATTTCATCAGCTGTCTTAGTCTTTAAATACTCCGTAAACACTCTTGCGCTCTCATTAAACTTTTCCCCTTCCAACTGAATATAATAAAAAGGAAAGGTCAAATAAATAGCTATATGAATGACTAGACCAACACCACCTAGAATTGCAAAACTTCTTAAAAAAGACTTGGTTAATAATTTAGGATTTTTTATCATAAGCTAATCTTATACCCAACATTTTTCACAGTCACAATGCAATCTAAAGCCAATTTTTTGCGAAGAGTACGAATATAGACATCAACGACCCTATCACAAGGTAAATCAGCTACATCTTTTGAAATTTCTTCCAATATCTGCTCTCTACTTAAAACTTGATTTTTATGCTGAATCAAACACTTTAGTACCAATAATTCCTTTGGCTTGAGATCAATTTCTTCATTTTTATAATGTGCTTTGTAAGAGGTAAAATCCACTGTTGCATCCTGATATTGCCAAAGATCCTCTATGACGTAGTAACGTCTGATAAGCGCTTTAATACGCTTGGCAAGCAGTACCAAAGAAAAAGGCTTTGTCACATGATCATCAGCATAGAGATCAAATACCTGTGACTGAGTAGTTTCATCTCCCAGAGCACTCAAGACGATGACAGGAATATCGTGCTCTTGATTGATTTCTTTTAACACTTCAAAACCACTCTTCCTAGGCATCATTAAATCCAGCACCATGAGATGGATAGGGAGATCTTGAAATTTTTCCAAGGCCTCTTGTCCATCCTTAGCCATAATGACATGATAACCCTCTTCTGTCAGAAATGCTGCAATTCCTTCTCTAATCATTTCCTCGTCATCTGCAACTAAAATGTTCATCTTTCTCCCTTTCTACTACCGGAACTTCACACATCTATTTCCTGTATGTTATTTGAAAATTTCCTACCAGCCTATCATCTATGATAATGGAATGGATTTCATTTATCCGCTACTTGTTGTCAACAACAACGTCAATACAAGAAAATCATTCATCTTGCAGCTTAGTTTGATTTTTCAAATACCAGCTAGAACGGGTTTGACAGGCAAAAAAGAAACAGGTCTCTTTTGAAAAGATAAAAATTTCAGATAAGACTGCTCTTTTTCTACTACACACGCTCTAAGACAAATACGATGGAGGGTAATAAACATATGAATTTTGGGTTGAATAGTGAAAACCACGGATCCTTTAGAAGCTATAGGTTTTAGTTTCATACTCTTCGAAAATCTCTTCAAACCACGTCAGCCCTATCTGCAACCTCAAAACAGTGTTTTGAGCAAGCTGCGGCTAGCTGCCTAGTTTGCTCTTTGATTTTCATTAAGTATCACTCCACTGTGACTTATGGTCAGATGCTGATACTTTTATTCTTTTATACAATATCAAATTTTAGCTGGCCTGCTTTGACACCAATCTTAAGTGTGCTGCCTGCCTCTAATTCTCCCTTTAGAAGAAGTTCTGCCAACTTGTCTTCCACTTCTGTTTGTAGGGTTCTACGAAGTGGACGAGCTCCCATCTCTGGGTCATATCCTTGATTGGCCAACAATTTCAGTGCGGAAGTTTGTAATTTCAAGTCAATACCTTTTTCAGCCAAACTTGCCACTAAAGGTTTGACCATAATCTTCACCACTTCCTGCATATGGTCGCTAGACAGGCTATGGAAGACCACCTTTTCATCAATACGGTTAATAAACTCAGGTCTATAAGCTTTTTTCAGCTCTTCAAACATGCGTTTTTCCATATTTTCCTGGTCAAAACGGATAACCTTAGCTCCAAAACCAACTGTCTTGTCATCACGAAGGGCTGTCGCACCAAGATTTGATGTCATGATGATAATGGTATTTGAAAAGTCGACCTTGCGCCCCTTGCTATCTGTCAAGACACCGTCATCCAAGACCTGCAAGAGAACATTAAAGATATCTGGATGAGCCTTCTCTACCTCGTCAAAGAGGAGAACAGAGTATGGTTTGTTGCGAACCTTCTCAGTCAACTCCCCACCTTCTTCGTAACCCACATAGCCTGGAGGAGCTCCATTGAGACGGCTGGCTGCGAATTTCTCCATATACTCACTCATATCAAAGCGGATAAGAGCTGATTCGTCGTCAAAAAGAACTTCTGCCAGAGCCTTGGCCAATTCGGTCTTACCGACACCCGTCGGTCCTAGGAACATAAAGGAACCAATTGGACGCTTGTGACTACGAATACCAGACTGATTGCGGCGAATGGCACGGCTAATACTTGAAACAGCTTGATCTTGACCGATGACACGTTTGTGCAGTTCAGCTTCCAAGTTTAAGTATTTCTTGGCATCAGTCTGAGTCAGTTTTTGAACGGGGATACCTGACAAGCGACTCAAGGTGGTCAAAATATCAGACTCTGTCACCAATTCTTTATAGACAGGCACTTCCTCTTCTGTTGCGATTAGCTGGGCTGCCTGTTTCCACTTGCCATCCATCAAGGCCTTGTCAGCTGAACTCAAGCCAGAATCGTCTGCTTTTACATGCTTTGACTTATTTTGAACTGTTGCTGCTGCCTCATCCAAGAGGTCGATAGCAGAGTCTGGCAAGTGACGGCTAGTCAAGTAACGATGCGCCATCTTGACAGCTGTTTCAACCGCTTCATCTGTGATTTGCACACGATGATGTTTCTCATAAGTCGCCTTCAAGCCTTGCAAAATGGTCATGCTGTCTGCCACACTTGGCTCTTCAATCGTCACTTTGGCGAAACGACGAGAAAGTGCCGCATCTTTTTCGATATGTTTTTGGTATTCTTCCTGAGTGGTGGCACCAACCGTTCTCAAAGTTCCTCGCGCCAAGGCTGGCTTCAAGATATTGGCCGCATCCAGAGTTGAATCAATTCCACTACCAGAACCCATGATGGTATGGAGCTCATCGATAAAGAGGATGACTTGGCCATCTTCTTCAATATCCTTGATGATATTGTTCATGCGCTCTTCAAAGTCACCACGGAAGCGTGTCCCTGCAACGACATTCATCAAATCAAGCTCTAACACGCGCATCTTAGCCATTTCCGCAGGTACATCCCCACTCGCAATACGCTGGGCAAGACCAAGCGCCAGAGCTGTTTTCCCGACACCAGCATCTCCAACCAAGACAGGATTATTCTTTGTCTTCCGACTCAAGATTTGAATCATACGCGAGATTTCCTTGTCCCGACCGATGACTGGCTCCAACTTGCCAGAACGCGCTTGCTCTGTCAAATCATGCGTATAGTCCTCAAGACCACCGCTCGGAGTCTGGGGCATGCCCATCATATTAGCCATAGAATTTTGCTTGTCAGCTACTGTACGATGACGTTGGCGTAAAGCCTTGAGATCTTCACGAGTCCAGCCTGCACGTTCTTCTAGATTTCGACGAAGGGCAGCAATCTTGACCTGATCTTTCTTGTCTTCATAAGAAAAACCAGCCCTCTCCAAGATACGAGTCGCCAAGGCATTGCCATCATGCAAAATCGCATAGAGGAGGTGCTCTGTCCCTAGCACCTTAGCATGTACCACTGACGCTACATACTCTGCTTCGTCAAAAAGAACCTGCAAACGATGGGAGAACGGCAATTCCGTAAAGGTTTCATCCTGGCTATAGTCCGTTTCAGTCAGTTCCAAAGCGACTTCTTCTAAACGGTCCATCTCATATGGATAATCATTTAAAGTCGCCCCTGCCACACTATAACTGTGATTGGACATGGCAATCAACAAGTGCCAAGACTCTAGGTAACGAGCTCCAAAATGGCCAGCAACCATGTAGGCACTTTCGATACATTCATTCAATGCTTTTGAATAGTTCATCTTACTTCCCTTTTCTATCTACCTCTTGTATGACCTGTCGTAGCATGTTTGCTCGAACAACTGGAGCTTCTTCTCCTAGAACGCGATCCAAAGCTACTGCCACCAGCAAATTCATCTCCTGCTTGGTCATCAATTCCTGCTCAACCAAAAGCTGCAGAATATCCTCATAAATTTCTTGACTGACCCGCTCACCAATTGAGTAAAGCAGCTCCCGGAGCATTTCGTGATGACTAGAAAATTCAATCCGTCCTATACGAATGTAGCCTCCGCCACCACGCTTACTTTCAACCAAGTAGCCTCTACTTTCCGTAAAGCGTGTCTTAATCACATAGTTAATCTGACTAGGGACAACCTGGAAGGTATCTGCCAACTGACTCCGTTGCAACTCCACGATACCAGATTGATCTAAAATCGCCTTGATGTAGGCCTCAATATGATCCGATGTATTTTTAAATCTCATTACAAACCCACCTCTCTCTTTAAACCTTGACTATCTTTGACTATTATACCGAAATTTTCTCATTTTTAAAAGAAAAAGGGCGCTGGTAAAGGATAATCTTCACCAACTCCCTATTTTTCTACTTATCTAAGCCTAATTCTGCCAAGATTTGACGTTTGTAGGCAATCTTTTGGACTTCCTTGTCCTCACCTTCAGACCAATCTAGTTTAATTTCTGAAACAATCTGCCCAGGGCGATTTTTCAAGATATAGATGCGGTCGCTGAGACTGAGGGCCTCCTCGATACTATGCGTGATGATCAGGGTTGTTAGCTGCAACTGCTTGTGAATCTCAAGATACCAAGCGTGGAGTTCCATCTTGGTCATCTCATCCAAGGCGCTAAAGGCCTCATCTAAGAGAAAGAGCTTGTGCCCAAAAAGGTAGGTCCGGAGTAAGGCTACACGCTGGCGCATCCCACCACTGAGTTCATGAGGGTATTTATCTCTTACAGCTGTCAACTGGAAGGTCGCAAGAATGTCATCCGCGCGAGCAATAGCTTCCGCCTTATCCACTTTTTGAATCAAGAGGGGCAGGATGATATTGCCAATCACCGTCTTGTGCTCCAAGAGCAGATCCTTTTGCAACATATAACTCACCCGCCCCTTGGGATTCTCCTCACCGTCCAGAACAATTCGCCCTGACTGGACTCCTAAAATCCCAGCAATTAAGTTAAAGAGGGTGGTCTTTCCTACACCACTTGGGCCTAAGATAGAAACTACTTCACCTGAAATCACCTGCAGGTTGATGTCTTCTAAAATCCTCTCCTGACCATAGGCATAACTGACGTGTTCTAGTCTAATTTCTGTCATTATTTCACAAATTCATTGGTGAAGCCTTTGTCTGTCAAGTCTTCTTTAAGGATACCATTTTCTTTATCCCATTTGTAGAAGGCATTCCAGCGAGCTGCATCAAATTGACCCCATTTTTCCTTGTCGCTTGCGTATTCTTTTGACAAGTATTTTTGAGATTCGATGACAAAGTCACGTTTTTCCTGAAGTTCAGGTGCATTCTTAATGAGGATATCGGCTGCTTCCTCTGGATGCTCCATAGCATATTGGTAACCTTTTTTGATGGCTTGGATAACTTTGCGAGCTTCTTCTTTGTTATCTTTCAAATAGTCGTTGTTTGCGATGATGACTGGTGAATAGTAGTCAAATTCTTTAACGTAGTCTTTCAAGTACATGAAATTAGCATCTACACCTTGAGATTTAGCAAGAATTCCATCCCATCCATAGTAAATCCAAGCAGCATCAAAGACGCCATTGGCAATCGGTGTGATCGAGTTTGAATCGTTATTTGGTACTTTTTCGACCTTCTCAAAGTCTCCACCTTGAGATTCTACCAAGGTTTTCAACATAGCCAGTTCCGTTGGGTCATTCCAGGTTCCGTATTTCTTACCAACCAAGTCTTTTGGACTAGCTACATTGTCAGATTTACGAGAGATGATTCCTGATGTATTGTGTTCAACAATAGCTGCAACAGCAGTGATTCCTGCTCCTTTTTCCAATTTTTTAGCCATATAGTCTTGGAAATAGACTGCAAATGGTGCCTTACCGTTAATAACCAAGTCAGAAGAACTTTCTTCTGGTGGCAATTTCAAATCCACATCCACTCCAGCTTCCTTGAAGTAGCCTTTTTCCTTAGCCACATAAAGCCCTGTGTGGTTGGTATTTGGTGTCCAGTCTAGGATAAAGTCAATTTTCTTGAGTTCTGCTTCCTTATTATCCTTTGAAGCAGTCCCTTGACCACAAGCTACAAGCACAACAGCTACAAGAGCTGTCACAAGCGTTAAAAACACTTTCCATGTTTTCTTCATTTTGATTTCCTCTTTTCTTTTTCAGAAACATTCTAATTCTACGAACGTTTCCATTTAATAACATATTTTTCACTGACATCAACCAATTTCATACCCAGAAGGCTGATAATCGATACCAGAATAATAATAGCAAACATGGTATCATACTGAAACAGTTTCTTGGACTGAATCATGTAGACACCTAGTCCTTCAAAGCCTCCCAACCACTCAGATACTACTGTTGTGATGAAGGCGTAGGAGACACTGACCCTCAGACCTGCATAAAAGTAAGGTAGGCTGACTGGGATTTTAAAATGCCACAGGATTTGCCAAGGCTTGGCCCGCATCAGACTAAACAAGGTCAACATATCCTTGTCACAATGCCTAAAGCCGTCCAAAATACTGACGATGATAGGAAAGGTAGTCGTCAAGATAATCAGGACAATCTTAGGCAAAATGCCATAACCTAGCCACAAGACCAAGATAGGAGCTATGGCAATGGTCGGGATAGTCTGAACAACCACCATCATAGGGTAAATCAGGTCATTGAGCCAAGTCAAACTGTCCATGAGTACAGCCATGAGACAGGCAATCAAGACTCCCAAAATTAGACCTAGCAAAGCCACTCTCAAGGTCGCCCAGCTATGGTACCAGAGAAATTCTCTATCACGAACAAAGGCCTGAAGAATTTCAAAAGGTGTCGGCAGGATAAACTTGGGGAGAAGTTTAAAAAAACCTGCTAACTGCCAGATTGACAAGACTCCCAGAAAGCCCAATAGACTAATGTGTCGTCTCAGTATACTTTTCAAGTTTCTCATCAATACTTAAAATCTCTCCTACATTTATTTTGACATTGGCAAAGACATTATCTGCCTCCTGCCCTGCCACTTCCAGCGCTTCTTTTAGAATGCGCATAAGCTCATCAAACTCCCCTTCCAAGACCGTTTCAAATGGTGTCACTACCATGGTCACTTCTTGAGTTTGCAGATAAGCAATGACCTGATCAATAACAGCTATCCGATCAATCCCCTGTGCTAGGGGTAAAACTTGCAAGGCAATGCTTGCTTTCATAAGAACCTCCTCTTCTCGTTTTCCTTTGACAAAAAGAAAAACCTTTACCATATATGGAAAAGGTCAAGAATAGACTAAGTATCGTTCCCTACGCTGGCATTACCCAGATCAGGTGCGGTCGAAGTTTAACACTTCCTCTCAGACTGTACACAGACTCCCATATATTATATAGATATATGATAGCGCAAAATAAGAAAAATGTCAAGGAAACTGCTTACAGAAAAGAGTCGAAAAATTTCCTACTCCAATTTTCTATACTCGTTCTCCATCACTGTTTACTCTGTAGCCATCCACCGTCGTATTAACAGCTAAGACACCTGAAGAGTAAGAATAATACCACTTACCAGAAACTTGATACCAGCCTGTTTTCATTGCCCCTGAATTATCCAGATAATACCACGAGCCATTTTCCTTTAACCATCCTGTCTGCATTTCACCAGATGATTTCAAATAATACCAGCTGGAACCATCCTTCAACCATCCCGTTGATTTAGAACCATTTGATTTGAAATGATACCAACTACCATTTATCTTCTTCCAACCGACAGTCAATCCAGTATTTGAGCTATAATTAGAGCTATTCCCTGATTGGTTCTGATAATTTTGTGAAGAAGTCACTCCCTCTAGCTGGATATAACGACGACTTCCGTTATAAGCTGTATAACTCAACCACTTGTAGCCATCTTTTTCGAGAATTTGATCATAATGAACATTCTCCCCAGGATAATAGTAATCAATCACAGTTGCGCTAGCTAGTGGCTGATTTTTGATAGCAGACTTAGACTTGAAATAATGTGTTCCTCCTGTTGAAGAAATACCAGAATAACCTATAGGATTTTTATTCACAGCCTCCAATTGAACGTAACGATAGCTTCCGTTATAGGCCGTATAACTCAACCACTTGTAGCCGTCTTTTTCAAGTATCTGATTATAATGAACCTTCTCTCCAGGATAATAGTAATCAATCACAGTTGCACTAGCTAGGGGTTCAGTTTTGATAGCAGACTTGGTCTTAAAATAATGTATTCCTCCTGTTGAAGCTGAGGATTGACTATTCCCAACACTGCCAACATCCAAATCTTTAAAATGAATAAATCCTGTCATCGTATTTGCTTTTATACTTCGTTTATTATAGGCTTCTGTATAACCATAGTTATATTCCTCGATCTCAATCTGATCTCCCATTACATTTGACACCCAGGCAACATGCCCATAAGTTCCTGCAGTAGACCAAGCAATGGAGCCAATCGTCGGTGTATTATCTACACGATAGCCTTCACGACGAGCACGATGCCCCCATTCATTCGCATTTCCATAAGCCCTTGGAATCTCAAAACCATTGACACTACTCAAACGAAAGGCTGCAAAAGAAGTACACTGACGAGAGTACATGCGCCACTGATCAATTTCCTGACTCCCATTTTTATAGTAAGCAGGATAATCATCTCCACGCGCAATCGATCCATTTCCTCCAGAATAGGCATATACACTATTACCCGCTGCTAACATCAATCCTACTACTAAAAAAGGAACAAGCTTTTTAACTGACATCTTCAAGTAATAACTTGTCCCTCTTGCTATAAACGGTAAAATTTTCATTCTTCCTCCTTGAAAAATAATATAAATCGAAGATTGCCTTCACTTAAACTATTCGGAGAAAAAAGAAAAAGTGAGAAAATTTCTCACTTTAGTCCAGATAATGAATCAAATTCTTTTCTGTAAGGATATCTGAGTAGGTAAAGGATTCAACGTAAACATTAGCTTGTTTATCTCCTTCAACGTTCCCAAATTCCACAATAAATAGGGATGGATAAACTTCAATTAACTTACCCAATCTATTTTTTTGGCGCTTGCGCCCATTTTCCAAAGTCATTTCAATTACATGACCCTCATGTGCCTTGATTTCTTCTTTGATTTTTTTCATCTTAGCTACATCTGTAAATGCATCTGACATCTTATGCCTCCCTCTTTGAGATACTTGAAAATTTATTGTATTCTTTTTGGAAAATCAATTCCACTGTTCCACGAGCTCCACTACGGTTTTTCTCGATAATAACTTCCACCTTATTATTTGGGATACCGTCCTCTTCTTCACCACCACGTTCATAGTAGTCATCGCGATAGAGAAAAGCTACGATATCAGCGTCCTGCTCAATAGACCCAGATTCACGAATATCAGACAAGACCGGTCTCTTGTCCTGACGTTGTTCTACACCACGAGACAACTGACTCAGAGCGATTACTGGAACCTTCAATTCCTTGGCTAGTATTTTCAACTGGCGAGAAATTTCAGAAACTTCTTGTTGGCGGTTTTCTCGCCCAGTTCCCGTGATAAGCTGCAAGTAATCTATCAAAATCAAACCTAGATTGCCCGTTTCTTGAGCCAGTTTACGAGAGCGAGAACGAATCTCTGTAATTCGAATCCCTGGCGTATCATCGATATAGATACTTGCATTCGCTAGATTCCCTTGAGCAATGGTATATTTTTGCCATTCCTCATCGGTCAATTGCCCCGTACGGATAGAATGGGATTCCACCAAACCTTCTGCAGCCAACATACGATCCACTAGACTTTCCGCACCCATTTCCAGTGAAAAAATAGCAACCGTTTTGTCCAACTTAGTCCCAATGTTCTGAGCGATATTCAAGGCAAAGGCTGTCTTACCGACAGCTGGACGGGCTGCTAAGATAATCAACTCCTCTTCATGCAGACCAGTCGTCATATGATCCAAATCACGATAGCCTGTCGCAATACCTGTAATATCGGTCGTTTGTTGCGAGCGAGCTTCCAGATTTCCAAAGTTGACATTCAACACATCTCGAATGTTCTTAAATCCACTTCGATTAGCATTTTCGCTGACATCAATTAGGCCTTTTTCTGCCTGAGCAATGATTTCATCAGCTGGTTGCGAAGCCTCGTAAGCTTGATTGACAGACTCTGTCAACTTGGCAATTAAACGACGTAGCATTGCTTTTTCTGCAACGATTTTAGCATAATACTCCGCATTAGCAGAAGTTGGCACAGAATTGACAATCTCAACTAGGTAAGACAGGCCACCAATATTCTGCAAATCACCTTGATTATCAAGGATAGTACGAACCGTTGTTGCATCTATAGCATCACCACGATCGGATAAATCAACCATAGCTTGGAAAATCAAACGATGGGCATACTTAAAAAAGTCCCGAGACTCAATGTATTCTCGCACAAAAACAAGCTTACTCTCATCAATAAAGATAGCCCCTAAAACGGATTGCTCAGCTAAGATATCTTGAGGTTGTACTCGTAACTCTTCTACTTCTGCCATCAGACTTCCCTTCCTTTTACAATCTTGTCAAGAAGGTGTAAACTTATCCTTCTTTCACACGAAGATTGATTACACTTGTGATATCTTGATAGATTTTCACTGGTACATCAATCAAACCAACTGCTCGAATCGGAGCTTGTACTTGAATATGACGTTTATCAATCTTAATTCCAAATTGCTTTTGCAATTCTTCTGCAATCTTCTTATTGGTAATAGAGCCAAAGGTACGACCATCTGGACCAACTTTTTCAACAAATTCTACAACAGTTTCTTCTGCTTCAAGTTGGGCTTTAATTGCTTTTGCTTCTGCAATCATCTCAGCGTGAGCTTTTTCTTCAGATTTTTGTTTACCACGAAGTTCACCTACAGCTTGAGCAGTCGCTTCTTTTGCTAGGTTCTTTTTGATAAGAAAGTTTTGCGCATACCCTGTTGGTACTTCCTTAATTTCGCCTTTTTTACCTTTTCCTTTAACATCTGCTAAAAAGATTACTTTCATTCTTCTTTCTCCTTTTCCTTTATTTCATTTAATACAATTTCTGTCAGTTTTTCACCTGCTTCCGACAAGGTTAAATCCTTAATTTGAGCTGCAGCTAAATTAAAGTGGCCTCCACCGCCTAACTCTTCCATAATCCGTTGCACATTCAGTTTACTACGACTTCGAGCTGAGATGGAGATAAATCCTTGTGTATTCTTCGCAAGAACAAAACTCGCTTCAATACCTGACATAGCTAACATGGCATCTGCTGCCTTACTAATAACAACTGTATCGTAGCATTTCGTGTCCTTAGCCTCTGCTATCAGTACATCTGAACCTAATTTACGCCCCTGTAAAATCAGTTCATTGACCTCACGATATTCTTCAAAATCTGTCGCAGCGATTTCTTGGATAGCAATACTATCACTTCCTCTCGTTCTGAGATAGCTAGCAACATCAAATGTCCGACTAGTCACTCGTGAGGTGAAATTTTTAGTATCCAGCATCATACCAGCCATCAAAACACTGGCCTGCATACGACTCAGACGATTTTTCTTAGAATTTTGGAACTGAATCAATTCCGTTACCAACTCACTGGCACTGCTTGCACCACTTTCGATATAAGTGATAACCGCATTGTCTGGGAAATCCTGATCCCTTCTATGGTGGTCAATAACGATGGTCTGTGTAAACAAATCATAAAATTCTTTTGATAATGTTAAGGCTGTCTTTGAATGGTCTACAAGAATCAACAAAGAACGATTGGTCACCATCCCCATTGCATCCTTAACAGACAACAACTTCGTAACTCCTTCTTTTTCTAAGAATGAAACAGCACGTTCAATATCTGGAGACATTTGTTCTTCATCATAAAGAGCATAGCTATTTTCAATCACATTGCTGGCGAACAACTGCATACCTACAGCAGAGCCCAAGGCATCCATATCTAAATTTCTATGCCCAACTACAAACACTTGATCCACACTACGAATCTTATCAGATATGGCTGTCATCATTGATCGAGTACGGGTACGAGTGCGCTTGATGGACGCAGCCGACCCACCGCCAAAGTAGACTGGATTTTTCGTTTCATCATTCTCCTTGACAACCACCTGGTCGCCACCACGTACTTCAGCCAAGTTCAAGTTGAGCAAAGCAACTTTCCCTATCTCATCATGATTTCCATCGCCATAAGAAAATCCCATACTTAAGGTCAAGGGCAACTGTCTCTGTTTCGACTCTTCTCTGAAAGCATCAATAACAGAAAATTTATCATTCATCAAGCCCTCAAGCACCGTGTAGTCAGTAAATAGATAAAATCGATCCATACTTACCCGACGAGAAAACATCATGTATTTTTCTGAAAACTCTGATATAAAATTAGCTACAAAACTATTGATTTGACTAATATCTGACTCAGAAGTTGCATCCTCCAAATCATCATAATTATCCACAGATACAATTCCAATCACTGGTCGACTTGTTACTAATTCATCTGTTATGGCTTGCTCCCTGGATACATCTACAAAATACAAAACACCGGAAGAAGCATCCATATGAACAGCATAACGCTTCTCACCCAGCTTAGCATAAGTAGACGGATTTCCTACTGAAGCCTTGATAATCGTTTGAACAGCTTCCAAATCAAAATCACCATCTTCCTTGGTCAAAATCAATTCAGCATAGGGATTAAACCACTCAACCTCTCCAGAAGATAAATTCAATTTCATAACACCTACAGGCATCTGTTCCAATAGAGCTGTCAAACTTTCTTCCGCTTGGTGGTTTACATACTGTATCTGTTCTACATCACTCCTTGTATAATGCACTCTCAGTTTCTTAAATAAAAAAACATAGCCTCCTACAAAAAGAAACAAAATTAAAAGCGTCAGCAGATTATTATTAACAAAAATAATGAAAGTGGATAAGACTCCAAACGCAATCAATCCTACTAGAATAGGAAAAATTGGACTTACATAAAATTTTTTCATTCCAAACCTCTTGGCACCCATTATACCATAATAACCCTCAAAAAGCGACTTTTTAAAAGTGTAATCAGTAATTCTATCAATTATAAGAAAAAAGAGGTTTACAATTCAGTAAACCTACCTTTACACATATTGAAATTAAGATTCTTTAACCTCTAACAAACCAATTTCGCCATCCTCACGACGATAAATCACATTGGTTGTCTGATCTTCAACATCCACATAGATAAAGAAATCATGTCCCAACAAATCCATTTGTAGAATAGCTTCTTCCAAATCCATTGGTTTTAAATCAATTTGTTTTGAACGAACAACTTTAGACTGGACAACATTTGAATCTTCCACCAAAGCATCTGTAAATAATTGACTAGTTGCTACCTTATTTTTATTTTTACGCTCGATTTTTGTTTTGTTTTTACGAATCTGACGTTCAATTTTATCAGTTACAAGGTCAATTGAACCATACATATCTTGAGACACATCTTCTGCACGAAGAGTAATAGAGCCAAGCGGAATCGTTACTTCCACTTTAGCAGTTTTTTCACGATACACCTTCAAGTTAACCCGAGCATCCAACTCTTGTTCAGCTTGAAAATACTTTTCGATCTTTTCGAGTTTAGAAACTACATAATCACGAATTGCTTCTGTTACTTCTAGGTTTTCACCACGGATACTATATTTAATCATATGAGTACCTTCTTTCTAAACATTTTTGTTTTTATGATTTTATTATAACGCTTTCATTCTATTTTTGCAAATTTTTTCCTCATCTTACAAGGGAAAATGTTTTTACATCCTCAGCACCAGCTTCTTCCAGCAGTTTCTTCACACGATTTATAGTTGTTCCTGTAGTATAAATATCATCTATAATTAGGATTTTCTTAGGAATGCGGACTCCACTTTTAATAAAGAAAGGAAGTTCTGTCGCCAAGCGCTCTGAACGATTTTTAGAAGAACTGGCTCTCTCTTCTCTTTTCTCTAATAAATCCAGATACTCAAAGCCTGCTGCCTCTACCAAGCTCTCAACCTGATTAAATCCTCTGTTAGCATATCTATCAGGACTTAGGGGAATGACAACAAATTGATACTCTTTGTACTTTTTTAACTCCGCACTTAAAAATGAAGCGAAAACTTTTCTTAACAGGAAATCCCCATCAAACTTATACCGACTGAAAAAATCCTTCATAGCTTGATTGTAAGTAAAAATCGCTCTATGACTGACTTCAACTCCTTCTTTACACCAAAGTTGACAATCTTGACACTTTGTTGACAATCCTATTTTCATACAATTTGGACAGTTCTCTTCCCCAATTCTTTCAAAAGTAGAATCACAGTCTGAACAAAGACAAGAATCATCATTCCTCAGAAGTAAGAGACTACTAAAAGTTAAAACAGTCTTCATAATCTGCCCACATAACAAGCACTTCATAGACCAGCCTCCTTGTTCATCTGCTTAATTTCCTTAATCGCCTTCTTGATTGAATCATTTAATCCATCATGGAAGAAAAGCAAATCTCCTGTCGGTCTATCCATGCTTCGTCCAACTCGTCCACCAATCTGAATCAAACTAGACTTGGTAAACAGACGATGATTAGCCTCTACTACGAAAACGTCCACACAAGGGAAGGTAACCCCACGCTCCAAGATTGTCGTACTGATAAGTATTGTCAGTTCTCCATCTCGAAAAGCTTGTACCTGCTCTAATCGATCTTCTGTGATAGAAGAGACAAATCCAATTTTCTCATTTGGAAATTGCTCCTGTAAGATTTCTTTTAACTGCTCCCCTTTCTTAATTTCTGAAGCAAAAATGAGTAACGGATAAGCTGTCTTTCTCTGTTTCTCAATATAAGTCTTTAACTTTGGTGACAAACGATTCCTATCTAAGTAGCGATTAAAATCCGATAACCAAATTGATTTTGGAATAATCAACGGATTTCCATGAAATCGTCTCGGTAAGCTCAGTCTTTTTAGTTCTCCTAAACGGACCTTTTTATCTAACTCATCGGTCGAAGTCGCTGTTAAAAAGATTCTCAATCCATTCTCCTTTACACTATTCTTGACAGCGTGGTAAAGCGTGGGATTGTCAACATAAGGAAAAGCATCTACTTCATCCACTATCAGCAAATCAAAAGCTTGATAAAACTTCAATAACTGATGGGTCGTCGCAACAACTAGTGGTGTTCGAAAATACGGCTCTGATTCTCCGTGTAGTAAAGATATCTCGCAAGCAAAATCATCTTGCAGGCGCTTGTACAGCTCCAAACAAACATCTATGCGAGGACTGGCCAAACACACTGCACCACCCGCATTGATTACTTTAGCCACAACTTGATAAATCATTTCTGTCTTTCCTGCTCCTGTTACCGCATGAACTAAAGTTGGCTCTTGCTTCTCTACTGCTTGAATCAGTCCCTCTGACACCTTCTCTTGAAAAGGAGTTAATTGACCACGCCATTTAAGAACATCTTGCTTCGGAAAATCCTCCTGTGGAAAATAGTATAAAGCTTGATCACTCCTGACTCGCTTCATCAGTAAACACTCCCTACAATAGTAAGCACCGATGGGCAAATACCATTCATCTAAAATAGCACTATTACAACGTTGACAGAAAAGTTTCCCTTTCTCCTTTCTCATTGCTGGAAGTTTCTCCGCCAACTGACGTTCTTCTTCTGTTAATTCATTCTCCGTAAACAAATGACCGAGATAATTTGGATTTACTTTCATACTTCTTTATTCGTAAAAACTAGCACTTTAGATGATTTTTTAGTACAATTAAATCATGGAATTTAGAACAATTAAAGAGGACGGTCAAGTCCAAGAAGAAATCAAAAAATCCCGCTTTATCTGTCATGCCAAGCGTGTTTATAGCGAAGAAGAGGCTCGTGACTTCATTACTGCTATCAAAAAAGAACACTACAAAGCGACACATAACTGCTCTGCCTTCATTATTGGAGAACGTAGTGAAATTAAACGTACAAGTGATGATGGTGAGCCCAGTGGTACTGCTGGCGTTCCCATGCTTGGGGTACTAGAAAATCACAATCTCACCAATGTCTGTGTGGTCGTGACACGCTACTTTGGTGGTATTAAACTAGGCGCTGGAGGACTCATTCGTGCTTACGCCGGCAGTGTCGCCTTAGCTATCAAAGAAATTGGTATTATTGAAATAAAAGAACAGGCTGGCATTGCTATTCAAATGTCTTACGCTCAATACCAAGAGTATAGTAACTTTCTTAAAGAACATGATCTCATGGAGCTAGATACAAACTTTACAGATCAAGTCGATACGATGATTTATGTTGATAAAGAAGAAAAAGAAACTATTAAAGCTTCACTTGTGGAATTTTTTAATGGAAAAGTCACTTTAACTGACCAAGGTTTACGCGAAGTTGAAGTTCCTGTAAACTTAGTGTAAACAATAGATAATACAGTGTTTCACTGATATTTCCACCGCTACTTTAATTAGCAACATAAAAAGGCGCTTGCCAAGGCTTACTAGAAAATGAAGTGATTCAAAAAGAAAACGGATAGCGTTCTCCTTTACACCTATTTACTAGAATTAGCCTATCACAATCGCTTAAAAATTAATGGCTTAGACCTGTGATATAAAAAAATCCTATCACTTCGATAGGATTTCTATATTTTACAAATGGTATAGATAGCGTTATACTAGATATATCTTATACAAAGAGGTATTCATATGTCTATTTATAACAACATTACTGAACTAATCGGTCAAACTCCGATTGTTAAACTAAACAACATTGTGCCAGAAGGTGCTGCAGATGTCTATGTAAAACTTGAAGCATTTAACCCTGGTTCTTCTGTAAAAGACCGTATTGCTCTTAGCATGATTGAAAAAGCTGAACAAGACGGTATTCTGAAACCTGGTTCTACTATTGTTGAAGCAACAAGTGGAAACACTGGTATTGGACTTTCATGGGTAGGGGCTGCTAAAGGGTATAAAGTTGTTATCGTTATGCCTGAAACTATGAGTGTAGAACGCCGTAAGATTATCCAAGCCTATGGTGCTGAACTCGTCCTTACGCCTGGTAGCGAAGGAATGAAAGGTGCTATTGCTAAGGCTCAAGAAATCGCTGCTGAACGTGATGGCTTCCTTCCTCTTCAATTTGACAATCCAGCTAATCCAGAAGTACACGAAAGAACAACAGGAGCTGAAATACTAGCTGCTTTCGGTAAAGATGGACTAGATGCCTTTGTTGCTGGAGTGGGTACTGGTGGAACAATTTCTGGTGTTTCTCATGCACTCAAATCAGCAAATTCAAACATTCAAGTTTATGCAGTGGAAGCTGATGAATCTGCTATTCTATCTGGTGAAAAACCTGGTCCTCACAAAATTCAAGGTATCTCAGCTGGATTTATTCCTGATACACTTGATACTAAAGCCTATGATGGTATCGTTCGTGTAACATCAGATGATGCTCTTGCACTCGGACGTGAAATTGGTGGAAAAGAAGGCTTCCTTGTAGGGATTTCTTCAGCTGCAGCTATCTACGGAGCCATCGAGATTGCCAAAAAATTAGGTACAGGTAAAAAAGTCCTTGCTCTAGCACCAGATAACGGTGAACGTTATCTCTCTACAGCACTCTATGAATTTGAAGTTTAATCTCCTAAATACAATTGGCCCTTATTATAGGGCTTTTTATTTTTACCTTGAAAATAGGAAGCTCTCCCTATAGGGATCGACTGCATAGAAAAAAGGAAGCAAATTTACTTCCTTTCTATAATTAGTTATTCAAGGCTGCTGCCATTGTAGCTGCAACTTCAGCTTCAAAGTCGTTTGCAGCTTTTTCGATACCTTCACCAACTTCAAAGCGAGCGAACTCAACTACTGAAGCGTTAACTGATTCAAGATATGCTTCAACTGTCTTGCTATCATCCATGATGTAAACTTGTGCAAGAAGTGTGTAAGCTTGGTCAACTTTAGTGTTGTCAAGCATGAAGCGGTCCATTTTACCTGGGATAATTTTATCCCAGATTTTTTCTGGTTTGCCTTCTGCAGCCAACTCAGCTTTGATGTCAGCTTCAGCTTGAGCAATCACTTCATCAGTCAATTGAGATTTTGATCCATACTTCAAGTGTGGAAGAGCTGGTTTGTTAACCATTGCACGGCTTTCGTTGTCTTGGTCGATAACGTGGTTCAATTGTGCCAACTCATCTTTAACAAATTGCTCATCCAATTCTTTGTATGAAAGAACTGTTGGTTTCATAGCAGCGATATGCATTGAAATTTGTTTAGCAAGTGCTTCGTCTCCACCTTCGATTACAGAGATAACACCGATACGTCCACCGTTGTGTTGGTATGCTCCGAAGTGTTGTGCATCTGTTTTTTCAATCAAAGCAAAGCGACGGAATGAGATTTTTTCTCCGATAGTCGCTGTTGCAGATACGTATGCAGCTTCAAGAGTTTCACCTGAAGGCATAGTCAAAGCAAGTGCTTCCTCATTATTAGCTGGTTTTCCTTCAACGATTGCTTTAGCTGTTGCGTTTACCAACTCAACAAATTGAGCGTTTTTCGCAACGAAGTCAGTTTCAGCATTTACTTCAACAACTGCTGCAATGTTACCATCAACATAAACACCAGTCAAACCTTCTGCAGCAACACGGTCAGCTTTCTTAGCTGCTTTTGCCATACCTTTTTCGCGAAGCAATTCAATCGCTTTTTCGATATCGCCTTCCACTTCAACCAATGCTTTTTTAGCGTCCATAACACCGGCACCAGATTTTTCACGCAACTCTTTTACAAGTTTAGCTGTAATTTCTGCCATTTTGATTCTCCTATATTTTTTAAAAATAGGAGAGCCGGGCTAAGCCCCGCCCTCCTAGGTAATTACTATTTATTATGAATTAAGCGTTGTCGCCTTCTACAACTTCAACGATTTCTTCAATTGAATCTGCTTGAGTTTCTGAAGCTGCAAATTCTACTTCAACTGCTACTGCATCCTCACCTTGACGTCCTTCGATGATAGCGTCAGCCAATTTAGCTGTGATCAATTTAACAGCTCGGATAGCATCATCGTTAGCTGGGATGATTACATCGATATCATCTGGATCAGTGTTTGTGTCAACCATCGCTACAACTGGGATTCCCAATTTTTTAGCTTCTTTAACAGCGATTTGCTCTTTATGTGGGTCAACTACGTACATCACATCTGGGATACGAGGCATATCTTCGATACCACCCAAGAATTTTTCAAGACGTGCACGTTGTTTGTTAAGAAGTGCAACTTCTTTCTTAGGAAGAACTTCGAAAGTTCCATCTTCTTCCATACGTTTGATTTCTTTCAAACGAGCGATACGTTTTTGGATTGTTCCCCAGTTTGTAAGAGTTCCACCCAACCAACGGTGGTTGATGAAGTATTGACCTGAACGTACTGCTTCTTCAGCAACTGCATCAGCTGCTTGTTTCTTAGTACCAACGAACAATACAACTGCATCGTTAGCTGCTGCATCACGCATGAAGTCGTATGCTTGGTCAGCGTATTTTACAGTTTGTTGCAAGTCGATAACGTGGATTCCGTTACGCTCTGTAAAGATGTACTTAGCCATCTTAGGGTTCCAGCGACGAGTTTGGTGACCAAAGTGTACACCAGCCTCAAGAAGTTGTTTCATTGAAATTACTGCCATGAGTATTTCTCCTTTTTGTTTTTTTCCTCTTCTTGACTTCAACTCGCAAAACGACCTAAAGGCAACTGTTTCACAATTCATCAAGAATGAGTATTATCGTTCACACGACAATTTTTATTCTACCATACTTTTTCGATATTTTCAAGCTATTTTGATGGGATTTTTAATTGTTATTGTCTCTGGTAAAACCTAAAAAAGAGGGCTCTATTCGAGTCCCTCTCTCTAATTAGTCTGCATAAATATATGTCACAAAACCTTCAGAAGTCGTTGTTGGATTGAACCATCCACGGTGATTTCCAATTGTACGATTACCTGCATAATTTGATTCTGATACTTGGATACGTGTTGTTGATTCAACAGCTGTAACAACCGCTACGTGACCATATCCACCATCATTCCAACATGCAATTGCTCCAACTTGAGGGGTTGAACCTGTACGGAAACCTGCTGCTGCTGCACTTGTAGCCCACTGTGCTCCATTACCCCAGTAGTCTCCAGCCCAAGGTGCCAATGTTTTTACTCCCCATGTACATTCACCAATTGGATAAGTTGAGGCATTTGTGTTATATGTTGGACGTACTTTAGCCTGAACAGGTGCTACTGCAGATTCAGATACTGCTTGTACCTGTGCTGTTAGGTTTGTATTACCTGAAGCAAGTACTGATTGTTGTTGGCTAGCCTGTTTTTCTTTATAAGCTGCTTCTGCTGCCGCAGCTGCACGAGCCTCTGCCTCAGCTGCTGCTTTTTGTTCTAATAGACTTGCTTTTTCCCCTTCAGCTGTCGCTTTCTCAGCAGCAAGACTCAATTCAGCAGCTTTTAGTTCTGCCTGTTTCGTAGTCAATGCTTGAGCATCATCAGCTAATTTTTGTTGATTAGCAATTACAGTATTGATTGCATCATTATTTGCTACTTGTTTTTCAGAAATAGCTTTTTTATCTGCCTTTTGTTGTTCTAACATTTTGTTGTTGGCAGATACGATTTCACTCATTGCAGCAACACGTGAAATAGCTTCTGTAATTGATTTTGAGTTTACAATGGTATTGATATAGCTAGTTGCAGCTCCATTTGTTTGAGCACTACGAGCTTGTTTTTCCAAAGATTGGTTACGAGAAACAATGTTTTTAGAAAGTTCTGTAATCTCACCCTCGAGTTTCTTAGATTCTGCTTGTAATCTATCATTTTCAGATTGCAAGTTAGATTGCTCTGCTTGAATAGCAGATACTTGCTCCTGAATTTGATCAACCTGTTTTTGGGCTTCTTCTTGTTGTGCTGTTAAGTTACTAATTTTATTATCTTGAGCAGCAATTTTGTCATCAGTCGTTTCTGCATGAGCAGTCGTCAATACTGCTGCCTGGGAAACCATTACTGTACTTAATAAAAGCGAGGCTAAGATTTTTTTCTTCATGGTTAATAAATACTCCTTCTGTTTGAGACAATACTAGTATACCAAAAAAAACTCCAATAAATATTACGCCTTTGTTACATTTATATGTCGTTCTTATAGATAATATTTTTCAAAAATAAATTGAAAAACAGTAATCCATAAAAAATTTAAAATCATCGTCGGTACCAAGCTATAGACTATAAAAATTGACATGCTATCTACTGTCAACCCTACCATAAAAGCCAAAAGATAACTACCCATTTCAAACAGGAAGGTCAGGACAATCATGGCTAGCATTCTTGTCCAACGATTCAACAAAATAACACTATTCAATTTATGAAGAAGGGCTCCCAATAAGATAAATAAGAGAGTTGCAATCCCTATTAGATGGAAAAAGTAAACATCGTAAACCAAGCCTATCACAAAACAATAGACTAGGTAGAGATACTCTGATACTTCTATCGTCTCAAATAATAGAAATAGAAACAGAAAATGACTAGCCAAATGTACATGGGGGAAAAATGAGCCCAGAAGCTGGCTAATATGGGCGTCAATTAGAACAAAGAAAGGGAGCAATAAAAACACTCCAACCCGCTTCAACTGTCTCATTATGAATTCCCCACTAATTCTATCACATCCACATTATGAGTATCTGCACTCAATTTAACAGTTACTTCTCGTGTCAAATAGTCTGTACTATGCGTTGTGGCAACCACTTCACCAACAGGAATATCAGCAACGTTAAAGTTTCCTAATCCACCCGTTGTCACCTTATCGCCTGTACTAATATCGCTATTACTATTTAATTGACTAATTTTGAGAACATCATTTTCCTTGTCGTAGCCAACAATAATTCCATAAATTGTAGTAGTGCCGTGTTGAATTTTAACAGAAATCTTATCAGCATTTTCTGTATTTGTCAGAAGGTTGACCATAGTAGAGTTCTCCTCTACTTTTGAAACACTCCCAATCAAGCCACCATTTGCAATAGCTAACATATTCTCAGAAGCCCCTTTTGATTTCCCTGCATCTAAGGTCAACTCCTGCTTCCAAGATACCGGAGAACGCATAATAACATCTGCTGCTAAAGTCTTTGTGGCTTGCAATTTAGACTTCATATCAAGCAATTGACGCAATTGTTCATTTTCTGTCTTTAAACTTTCCGCCTCATTTGATTTAACTTCTAATTGGTAAATCTGTTTCTTCAAACTTTCATTTTCATTATATGTTCGTGTCAAATGAGCCAAATCTGATTTGACAGAATCAAACCACTGAAAAGGTTTTTGTACAACCCTATCAACCAATGAGATTCCATCTCCTAATTTTGTCACAATTGTACTTGAATAAGTCGTCGCTAAGAGAGCTGATACAAGCAGAACAGTGACAAAAACAATAATGACATATTTTGATTTTTTAAAACGGTTCATATCCCTACCTTTATATCAAGAACTGTTACAGTAACTTTTTTATCAATTCCTGAAAGCTACTAAGATTTTAAGAAAAATAAGCAACAACCAAGTCCGATAATGACAAGAATAGTCAGCGTATCCTTTCGAGTCCATTTCAGTTGTCGATATTGACTTCTGCCTTTTCCCCCCTGATAACCACGCGCTTCCATAGCAATAGCCAAGGAATCCGCACGTTTTAAACTTGTCGCAAAAAGAGGAATCAAAATGGGAATCATCGCCTTTACTTTTTGAACAATGCTTCCTTCACCAAAATCCACTCCACGCGCTTTCTGTGCATTCATAATCCTCGTCGTATCATCCATCAAGGTTGGGACAAAACGTAAACTCATGGACAGCATCAATCCAATTTCATGAACTGGAACTTTCACACGCTTTAAAGGCGCTAACAAAGCTTCGACAGCTGATGCCAAACTTAAAGGCATGGTTGTTAAGGTTAACAAAGTTGAAAAGAAAATAATCAATACAAAGCGACAAAAAATAATCCCAGCTTGTTGCAAAGCATAATCCGTGATTCTCACAAACGAAAATTCAAATAAAACATTCCCATTAGAAATGAAAAATAGTTGAAAAATAGTTGTGAAGGCAATCAAGAAAAACATAGACTTCAAGCCCTGAATAAAAAATGAAAGAGATACTCCTGACAAGGCAATAAATATCCCTGTCGCTATAAAAAGAATTAGATTCGTCAAGGGATTATTAGCCCAAAAAACGATTAAAATCAGTAACATCATAGCAAGCAATTTGCTACGTGGATCCAATCGGTGAACAATCGAATCCCCTGGGATATAACGCCCCAAAATCATACTATCCATTTAGCGACTCCTTGAACTCCTCTATCTTAATCGGTAATCGTTTAAATGACACACCTCTATCAGCCAATCGTTTACAAAAGGCCGTAATTTTAGGTACTCCCAACTGCACTTCTTCCATAAAGACAACATCTTGAAAGACATCACTTGGTTTGCCACCCTTTACTAAACGTCCCTTTTCCATCACATAGACTTGATTCGCATATTCAGCAACATCATCCATCAAATGCGTTACCAAGACGATGGTCATCCCTGACTGGTGGAGTTTTTTGAACAAGTTCATCAACTCTTTTCTCCCCAAAGGATCTAGGCCTGCTGTAGGTTCATCTAAGACTAATATAGATGGCTCCATGGCAAGTATGCCTGCAATGGCGACACGTCTCATTTGTCCACCTGACAACTCAAACGGACTACGATTTAAAAGTGATTCATCAATTCCAACCAGAGCCAGTTTCTCACGCGCAATCTTCTCCGCATCTTCTTCAGAAACTCCAAAATTTTGCGGTCCAAAAGCAACGTCTTTCAAAACCGTTTCTTCAAAAATCTGATTTTCAGCAAACTGAAATACCAAGCCAACCTGTTTTCTAATTTGACGAATATCTTTATTTTTAGAAGTCGAGGTGATTAAGGTATCAAAAACTCGCACACTCCCTTGACTTGGCACCAATAAACCATTTAATAATTGTAAAATAGTTGATTTACCACTACCTGTATGCCCAATTAAAGCTGTATAAGAACCATCTTGAATCGTCAAAGAAACATCCGACAAAGCTGCTGAAGCTAAGGGAGTCCCTTCTTGATATGTAAAACTCACATTTTCTAGAGCAATTCCCATAGCTTATCCTCTAGCTCACTTTCTGTCAAATAATTTTCAGGTAAATCATAGCCATTCTGGCTCAAAGAATGTTTTAATTGATTAGCAAAAGGATCGTCTAATCCAATTTGATCCAAATCATTTCGAGAGAAAAGTTCTCTTGGACTGCTGGTTGATTCAATTTCCCCTTTTTTCATGACCAATACACGATCACTCATGGCAACTTCTTCCAAATCATGGGTAATGGAAATGACCGTCATATCATAGTCTTTCCGAATTCCTTTTACTGTCTCAATCAGTTCTCTACGCCCCTCAGGATCCAACATACTCGTTGCCTCATCTAGGATTAAAATAGCTGGTCTTAGGGCTACAACACCTGCAATAGCCACACGTTGCTTTTGACCACCTGATAGACGTGCTGGCTCTCTCTTTTTAAACTCCAACATGCCAACCAAATCCAGAGCTTCCTCCACTCTCTTTTTCATTTCTTGACGAGAAAGTCCCTGATTTTCCAAACCAAAGGCAACATCATCCTCAACAGTCGCTCCAACAAATTGATTATCTGGATTTTGAAAAACCATACCGATTTGACGACGTATATTCCAAACATTTTCCTCAGTCAAACGTTGGCCATCAATTACAATCTCTCCAGATTCTGCTTCCAGTAAGCCATCAATTAAGCGAACCGTCGTTGATTTACCACTACCATTATGCCCTACAATCGAAAGCCATTCCCCACGTTTCACGTGAAACGTAATATCCTTCACATCATAGTATTCCTGACTTTCCTTATAACGAAAAGAAAGATTTTTTACATCAATTATTGATTTCATTTCGAACCAAATGTCCCTTTAAATACATAGGCACTACCCTTGAAATAATCATAACCAGAGTAGATAGTGAAAAATAAGGCTACATAAAGTAGAACTTGACCAAGCAAAGTCCAATGTAATAGCAAGAAAATAATGGCAAACATCTGACTGAAAGTTTTAATTTTTCCAGGCATTGCTGCTGCTAAAACTGTCCCACCAGTTTCAATCAGTAAAAGCCTTAAACCTGTCACAGCCAACTCACGACAGATGATCACTGCAACAATCCAAGCCGGAGCCATACCTAACTCAATCAACATAATAAAAGCCGACATAACTAGTAACTTATCCGCCATAGGATCTGCAAATTTACCAAAATTACTGACTACATTCCATTTACGAGCTAAATATCCGTCTAAATAATCTGTAATACTGGCAATAGCAAAGATAATAGCTGCCACTATATGACTTTCTATCGAATTTCCTATCGTTAAAATAAAGATAAAAATAGGTATAAAGAGAATTCGACCTATTGTTAAGAGATTGGGAATTTGTTCTTTTTTCATTCGTTTTTCCTTAATTTTTAGTAAAGGTTACAGTAATTTGTCCAGTCTGCGCTGTTAATTTCGATAAATCAACAGTCTGATTATCTACTGTCAAAGCAACACCTTTTACAACACCTAAGGTAATGGTTACAGGACTTTTAGTTGCAACTATTGTTTCCGCACTTTTATTCTCTGGCGATAAGGTTACACCGCCCTCAAGTTCGCTTTCTGAAACGCTGACCCAACTTGTAACATCTGAAACCGCCAATTGCAATTTAACTGTTTCCTTACTTGTCTTATAAGCGATTTCTACATGATTTCCTTCGCCTGATACACTTATAGCTGATTCTACACTAGAAGAACTGCTAGATGAACTACTACTTGAGGAGTGGGGAACAGAGCTAGTTGAACTTATTGAACTTGTTGATTGAACCACACTGTAATTAGAAAGAGAAGGCCCCTCTGGTTGAGTTTGAATATAGTTCCAAACATAATAGGTCACAAAAATTAAAATCGATAAAGCAAAAAGGATAAAATAAAATAAAGGTAAAAAGGATGTTTTTTTCTTCTTTTTCTTACTTGAACGTCTACGACCTGTCAACTCATCTTCATCAACATCTACTTCCTCATAAGTAATCATACTCCCAGAATCATAAGCGTCCAAGACAATTTGGTCATCTAACTCAACAGCCCATGCATATTTTCTCAAGAAAGAACGCGTGTAAAAAGGACTTGGAAGTTGATCGAAATCGTCTGCTTCCATTGCTTCCAACATATCTAACTGGATTTCTGTCTTTTTCTGCAATTCATCTAAACTCAATCCCTGATTGATTCTAGCTAATCGTAAAACCTCTCCAATTGTTTTTTTTCTCATACTTGTCATCCCTTCTTTCTAGTGTCTATTATGATAGGTTACTACGATGGGAATATTGTAAAATCAACTATGTCACCATCATCTATTAAATGATGTCCAGCATCAAGGACATCCTCTAAAGTAATTTCCTGTAAAATCTTTGGTAAATCAAAAATTGTCTCACCATGTTCAAAAGCATCATATTGCGTTGCAATAAATTCAAGAGAGTTCATGCTACTGAAAAATTCTCCAAACATCTCTCTTTTGATAATATCTAAATGATCCTCTGTAATATCTAAATCCTTTGTAAAATTACGAATGGCCTTCCTAAATTGATAAGATAAAGCAACTGGCTCTTTCGTATCCATTGTCAACATAACAAAATGAAAGCGACTTGTAACTTCAACTTCCAGAGATAAGGACGCATCAATTTTACCTGATTCATATAATTTTTGAAAACGATCAGAAGTCCAACCAAACATCATTGCAAACAATAATTTTAATAAAATATGATGTCGATAGCAATCGGCCTCAGCAACTTCTCGCTTACCTCTAACTCCAATCGCTAGTTTGGGAGAAGATACTTCCATTCTCATACTGTCTGTTTGCTTTACAGCCTGTAAAACAAATTTTTCTCTTACTACTTCCTGAACATCTAAATCTTCCAGTTCTTTTCTTTCAAAATAGTCCTGTACTTGCTCCACATCAAAATTACCAACTAAAAACAGAGACATATTTACAGGTTTGTAAAACCTTGTAAAATTTTCTTGCAAATTAGTTAGATTGATTTGGAAAATAGATTCCTCACTTCCAACTATATCCGTCGCTAAAGGTGTATCAGGATACAAATTCGCTAAAGTTGAAAAGAATAAACACGAATCTGGATCATCTTGGTACATTTCTCGTTCTTGCTGGATAATATCCTGCTCTCTCAAAATGGAAGCTTCAGTAAAGTGTGCTGATGTTACCAATTCATCAAGTAAATCTAAATTTTCTAAAAAATGATCCGTTGCTGAAAAAAGATAACTTGTTTTTGTAAAGCTTGTAAAGGCATTACTATCTGCACCTAGACTCGTAAAAGCAGACATCAAATCACTAGCATCTTCTCTCTCAAATAATTTATGTTCAAGAAAATGAGCAATTCCTGCAGGATATTCTTTTACATCTCCGTCAACTTCTGTGACAAGCGTATCTACCGAACCAAACTGAACAGTGACACTCCCGTAAACCTCTTTAAATTCCTTTTTAGGCAAAAGAGCAACTGTCAATCCGTTGGCCAAACGAGTTCGATAAACCATTTCTTTTACAGCTGGATAGTATTTTTCTTCAAAAACAACCTTTGTCATTCTATTCCTTCCATAAAGTAAATCGCTTGTAGTTTCACATTATTAGCTGCTCTACAAATAGCATCTTTGTCAACTTGCTCGAGTTTTGTAATCCAACTTTTAAAGTCTGCTGAAGATTTTCCAAGTAAGGCATTTTGATAAGCACGTTCAATCAATGAACCTTGATTATCTTGAGAAAGTAACAAAGACCGACGAATCATTTCCTTGGTCTGCTCTAGCTCAAGCTCTGTAAAATAACCTTTTTTTAAATCAAGCAGTTGATTATTCATCATTTTACGAGTCTGGTTTCGATTTTCTCGATCGATACCAGCATACATCCTCAAGAATCCACTAAACAAATCAAGCTGACTTGAAATAGTGTAAGCCAATCCAGCATTTTCACGGACATTTGTAAATAGTTTAGAGTGAGCAAATCCACCAAGTAAACCATTCATTACAATCATGGGTAAATGTTGCTCATCACCATATTCAGAAGGGCAATGATAACCTAATTCCAAAATGGATTGTCCCACATTTTTCCGAACCACACCTTCCTGAAGGATATTGGAATAAGGTTGACAATACTGGACCTTCACATCTCCTTCTCGACCTTTAAAGGCAAATGATTCTAATACATTTTGAATTTCAACCTCATTAAAATCACCTAGGAAAAAGAAATCGATTCGATCATTGGCCAAAAATTCTTGGAAACAAGAATAAGAACTTTGTGGAGTTTCAGCTAAAATACGATTTCGTAAATCACTATATTCCAATTGAAGACGTTCATCATGAAAAAACAATTTATCCAATTCTTTATGTGTAAAATAAAAAGAATCATCCATATCAGCTGCTAAACTTGCTAGCAATTGTTTTTTCTCAATTTCAAATAAGGCCGAATCAAACCTATTATCAAATACTACGGGTGAAAAAAGAGTTTCTTTTACAAGTTCCAAAACCTGAGAAGTTAGCACATTTTTCTTACTTAAAAACTCATCACGAACATAATTAAATGTCAATTCTACAACATGACTTTGCCCTCTTCTAAAACAATTGGTTGACATATCTGTACCATATAGACTGGCCAAGTGTCTCCTAAAATTTTGAGAAGTGGGGTACATCTGGTTGGCAGTTTCTAGCATACTCGCACTCAACATGCGACCTGCAATCGTATCGAGGGATAATGGAGCGGTAAAACGCACGGTGATTTTATTTGTTTTAAACTTTTTTGATTGGATAAAATGTGTTGAAATTCCATGCACTAACTCCATGATTTACCTCCTTATATACAGACTTCTATTATATCACGAAAACCTGAAATTTTCTTGTTCTCTGTAACGGTTTTGAAATAAAAATCGCTTACATTTCTCCCTATTTCTCTCACTATTTTTAGGAAAATATGGTATAATACCAAAGATTGAGGTGAATTATGGAATACAAACTATTTGAAGAATTTATTACCCTCCAAGCACTACTCAAAGAACTTGGAATTACACATAGCGGAGGAGCTATCAAATCATTTCTCTCTGAACATTCTGTTTACTTTAATGGGGAATTAGAGAGTCGTCGTGGTAAAAAACTTCGTATTGGTGATAAAGTTGACATCCCTGACATGAATATTGACATCTTGTTGACACAACCTACTTCTGAAGAGCAAGATAAATATCAAGCTGATAAAGTTGAAAAAGAACGAATCGCTAAACTTGTTAAGGAGATAAATAAAGGAGTAAAAAAAGACAAATCGAAACTTTCTTCATCACCCAAAAGCAAACATGCTCCACGCTTCCCTGGTCGATAATCATGTGGCTACAAAACCTATCTCTCAAGACTTTTCGTAATTACAAAGAGACGAAAATAGACTTTAATCCTAAATTAAATGTCTTTTTAGGACGCAATGCACAAGGAAAAACAAACATGTTAGAGGCTATCTATTTTTTAGCCTTAACGCGTAGTCATCGAACTCGAACAGATAAAAATCTCATTCATTTTGATGAGGAACAACTTCATCTTTCAGGTCTTGTTCAGAAAAAAACGGGATCTATTCCTCTCGAAATTGAACTAACACAAAAAGGGCGTGTGACAAAAGTTAATCACTTAAAACAGGCACGACTTTCAGATTATGTAGGACACATGAATGTTGTCTTATTTGCTCCTGAAGATTTACAACTAATTAAAGGAGCACCTTCGGTTCGACGAAAATTCATTGATATGGAACTTGGACAAATCAAGCCAATCTATTTATCTGACTTAACCAATTATAACCACATCCTAAAGCAAAGAAACACTTACCTAAAATCAGCTCAAAAAATAGATGAAACCTTCCTTTCAGTCTTAGATGATCAGCTAGTTGATTATGGATGTCGTGTAATGAATCACCGCTTAGATTTCATAAAAAAACTAGAATCATTTGGGCGTAAGAAACATTTTGAACTCTCTAATCAGATTGAAGAGTTGTCAATATCCTATCAATCTTCTGTCAAGCTAACTGACAAAGAAGACTTATCCGAATCTTTCAAAATTGCTTTAGAAAAAAGTAGATCCAGAGATTTATTTAAAAAGAATACTGGTGTCGGTCCTCATCGAGATGACATTTCTTTTTATATAAATAGGATGGATGCTAGTTTCGGGAGTCAAGGTCAACATCGTAGTCTCGTCCTCTCGATAAAATTAGCAGAAATCGAATTAATGGAAAACATTACTACAGAATCTCCAATATTACTGCTTGACGATGTTATGAGCGAACTTGACAATACTAGACAACTAAAATTATTAGAAACGATTTCTCATTCAATCCAAACCTTTATCACAACAACAAGCTTAGATCATCTTCAAAATCTGCCAGAAAATCTAAGCATCTTCACTATTCAGGATGGTAAAGTTTCTGTAAATGAAAATTGACAACATTGTAAAAGAACTCCTGTTTTTACTGGAGTTCTTTTCATTGTTTTTTTACATAGAATAATTTGGTGCCTCATTAGTAATTTGTACATCGTGAGGGTGGCTTTCTTTCAAACCAGCACCAGACATTTCAATAAATTGAGCATTATCATGTAGTTCTTTAAGGTTAGCTGCACCACAGTAACCCATACCAGAGCGAACGCCTCCAATCATTTGGAAGACAATATCAGCTGCCGCACCTTTATAAGCAACACGACCTTCAATTCCTTCTGGAACAAGTTTGTTTGCTTCATTGACAGAACCTTGGAAATAACGATCGCTTGAGCCTTTTTTCATAGCAGCAATTGATCCCATACCACGGTAAGTCTTGAACTTACGTCCTTGGAAGATTTCAGTTTCACCTGGAGCTTCATCAGTTCCAGCAAACATTGATCCAAGCATAACAGCATTTCCACCAGCCGCAAGTGCTTTTACAATATCTCCAGAATACTTGATTCCACCGTCAGCAATGATCGTTTTATCATATTCACGCGCAACAGCTGCAGCATCGTAGATAGCTGTTACTTGCGGAACACCAACACCAGCAATCACACGAGTAGTACAGATAGAACCTGGGCCAATACCAACCTTGACAACGTCTACACCCGCTTCATAAAGGGCACGCGCTCCCTCAGCAGTAGCAATATTTCCAGCAATCAAAGTACGATCTGGAAAGTGAGCACGAATCTCAGCAATTTTACGCAAGACACCTGCAGAATGACCATGCGCAGTATCAATAACAATCGCATCCGCTCCTGCCTCAAAAAGAGCCTCTGCACGTTCAAATGTATCTGAAGTAACACCTACTGCACCTGCAACTAGAAGACGACCAAACTCATCTTTAGCAGCATTTGGAAACTCAATAACTTTTTCAATATCTTTGATAGTAATCAAACCAGAAAGACGGCCTTCTTCATCGACCAAAGGAAGCTTTTCAATACGGTGTTCTTGAAGAATACTCTCAGCTATTGCAAGATCTGTACCCACAGGAGCAGTAACAAGATTTTCACTTGTCATATGGTTTGAGATTGGTTGGTTATAGTCTGAAATAAAACGAAGATCTCGGTTTGTCAAAATACCAACCAATTTACGATTTTCAAGTGTTTCAACAACTGGAACACCACTGATACGGTAACGACCCATAAGCTCATCTGCTTCAGCAATTGTATGTTCAGGCGTCAAGAAGAAGGGATCAATAATAACTCCATTTTCAGAACGTTTTACCTTGCGAACCTCGTCTGCTTGTTGAGCAATTGACATGTTTTTATGGATAACTCCGAGACCGCCTGCACGAGCAATAGCAATAGCCATTTGACTCTCTGTAACTGTGTCCATGGCAGCGGTAATAATTGGGATATTTAAAGTCAAATTATCTGCCAATTTAGTTGTTAAATCTGCATCGTTAGGCAACACATGACTTTCAGCTGGAATAAGCAATACATCATCAAAGGTAAAACCTTTTTTCAAAAATTTAGTGTCCCAATTAGACATTCGAAGTTTCCTCTTTTCTTTCTTTTTGAGCTTGACTCTTTTTATATTGTATCTATCATACCATTCTATAAAAATTTGTCAAATGTTACAGGGGTAAATAAAAAACTATCTTTTCTTTAAGATAGAAATGATAGTTTCTTATAAAATAAACTTAGTTAAAGTAATGAAGTCCCATTGCCCCTTTAACCTCAGATAGGGTTTGACCCGCAACTTCACGCGCTCTTTCACTACCTTTTTGAAGCATATTATAAACTTCTCCCATATCCTTAGCAAATTCGATACGGCGCTCACGAATAGGACCAAGTTCACGTTCTAATATTTCAAGTAGATAACGCTTGGTCTTCACATCACCAAGACCACCTCGTTGATAATGTTCTTTCATTTCAGCAATTTCTTGAGCATCTTCTGGGCGACCAAAAACATCTAGATAATGGAAAACCATATTTCCCTCAATCTTACCTGGATCTTCCACCCGAATATGATCTGGATCTGTATACATACTCATTACTTTTTTACGCAAAGTATCCGCATCATCAGCTAAATAAATACCATTATTGAGTGATTTAGACATTTTAGCATTTCCATCTAAACCAGGCAAACGCCCTGCTCTCTCATTTTCTGGATAAATACCTTCCGGCTCTACCAAGACATCACAATTATATGCATTATTAAAAGAACGAACAATTTCACGAGTTTGCTCAATCATTGGTTTCTGATCTGTCCCAACAGGAACATAATTGGCCTTGAAAGCTGTGATGTCAGCTGCTTGAGCTATTGGATAGACCAAGAATCCTGTCGGAATACTTTCTCCAAAGCCTTTCTGGGCAATCTCTGTCTTGACAGTTGGATTGCGCTCCAAACGTGCTAATGAAACTAGATTCATATAGTACATAGATAGTTCAGCTAATTCTGGAATTTGACTTTGAATAAAGATAGTTGATTTACTCGGATCCAATCCAACTGCAAGATAATCCAAAGCCACATTTCCGATAGACTCTACAATGGTTTGAGGATCTTTGGCATGATCTGTCAAGGCTTGTTGGTCAGCCAAGAACACAAACATATCGTACTTATCCTCTTCCTGTAATAATACTCGATTTTTGAGACTTCCAACATAATGTCCAATATGCAATTTTCCTGTTGGACGGTCTCCTGTTAAAATAATGGGTTTAGTCATTTTATTCTCCTTCGACATAGTCACTTTAATTATAGCATTTTTTTAATGAAATAACCGTAATTTATCAAAATAAATCAGTCTTGCTATTTACAGATTTATGTAAAGGATGCTGTAAATGTAATTTACACAAAATTGACAGATAAAAATTTGAATATTTCCGTATTTTCTAGTAGAATAAATATATTACACATATAGGAGAAAAACATTGCTTACAGTATCTGATGTTTCACTACGTTTTAGTGATCGCAAACTTTTTGATGATGTCAATATCAAATTTACAGAAGGAAATACTTACGGATTAATCGGTGCTAATGGTGCCGGAAAATCAACCTTTTTAAAAATTTTAGCGGGTGATATCGAACCTACTACTGGTCACATCTCTCTTGGTCCAGATGAACGTCTCTCTGTTCTTCGTCAAAATCACTTTGACTATGAAGACGAACGTGCCATTGATGTCGTTATCATGGGAAATGAAAAACTTTATAGCATCATGAAAGAGAAAGATGCCATCTACATGAAGGAAGATTTCTCAGACGAAGATGGAGTGCGTGCTGCCGAACTCGAAGGAGAGTTTGCCGAGCTTGGGGGCTGGGAAGCAGAAAGTGAAGCCTCTCAACTCCTTCAAAACCTAAATATCCCAGAAGAATTGCACTATCAAAATATGAGCGAATTGGCCAACGGTGAAAAAGTAAAGGTTCTCCTCGCCAAAGCACTTTTTGGTAAACCAGATGTTCTTCTCTTGGACGAGCCCACCAACGGTTTAGACATCCAATCTATTACTTGGTTAGAAGACTTCTTGATTGACTTTGATAACACCGTTATCGTAGTATCCCACGACCGTCACTTCTTAAACAAAGTATGTACTCACATGGCCGACCTTGACTTTGGAAAAATCAAACTCTATGTCGGAAACTATGACTTCTGGAAGGAATCTTCTGAACTCGCTGCTAAATTGCTAGCAGACCGTAATGCCAAAGCAGAAGAAAAAATTAAACAATTGCAAGAGTTCGTTGCTCGTTTCTCTGCTAATGCTTCTAAATCAAGACAAGCAACATCACGTAAGAAAATGCTTGATAAGATTGAACTTGAAGAAATTGTACCATCTAGTCGTAAATATCCATTTATCAACTTTAAAGCGGAACGTGAGATTGGTAATGATCTCTTGACAGTAGAAAATCTAACTGTAAAGATTGATGGTGAGACTATTTTAGATAATATCAGCTTTATCTTGCGTCCAGGTGATAAGACAGCGCTTATTGGACAGAATGACATCCAAACGACTGCATTAATTCGTGCAATCATGGGAGACATTGACTATGAAGGAACTGTCAAGTGGGGAGTTACTACTAGCCGTTCTTACTTGCCAAAAGATAACTCAGCTGATTTCGCAGGGGGAGAGTCAATCCTTGATTGGTTGCGTCAATTCGCAAGTAAAGAAGAAGATGACAATACTTTCCTACGTGGCTTCCTCGGCCGTATGCTCTTCTCTGGAGATGAGGTTAACAAACCTGTCAACGTCTTGTCAGGGGGAGAAAAAGTTCGTGTCATGCTTTCAAAACTCATGCTCTTAAAATCAAATGTCCTTGTCCTCGATGATCCAACCAATCACTTGGACTTGGAATCTATCTCAAGCTTGAACGATGGATTGAAAAACTTTAAAGAATCAATCATCTTTGCCAGCCATGACCACGAGTTTATTCAAACTTTGGCTAACCATATCATTGTCTTGTCTAAAAATGGCGTCATCGATCGTATCGATGAAACCTACGATGAATTCCTAGAAAATGCAGAAGTACAAGCAAAAGTTAAAGAACTTTGGAAAGACTAAATAAAACTTCAAAACTCAGTTGGGTTAACCAGCTGAGTTTTCTAACATTTTATGAGGTAACATGAAATTATTTTTTAAAACATATTGGATCTATTTTGTTTCTTTCATCATTCCCGTAATCATTATGATAGGAGTATATCTATCTCAAGGTATCTACTGGAATAGCGATACATCTCCTCTATTAGGAGATGGCTTTCATCAATACGTTATTTTTGATGTAGCTTTACGAAATATCCTACATGGAAATGGTAGTCTGTTTTACACCTTTACAAGTGGCCTTGGATTAAATTTCTATGCCCTATCTAGTTATTACTTAGGTAGTTTCTTTTCACCACTAGTTTACTTTTTTGATCTAACGAATATGCCAGATGCTGTCTATATGACAACTCTCTTAAAATTTGGATTGATTGGACTGTCAACTTACTTTAGTTTAAATAAATTATTTCAATCGATTCCTAATCCTTTAAAACTAGCTTTATCTACTTCCTATGCTCTGATGAGCTTTACCGTTAGTCAGTTAGAGATAAAAACCTGGCTAGATGTTTTTATCTTGATTCCTTTAATTATAACTGGTTTACAGCTACTTATCACTGAAAAGAAATTCCTATTGTACTTTACAAGTCTGTCAATCTTATTTGTCCAAAACTATTATTTTGGCTATATGACAGCATTGTTTCTTATTTTCTGGTATCTCTGTCAAATTTCTTGGGACTTTAAAACCCGCAAATCATCTTTTCTTGATTTTGTTGTCACCTCCTTTTTAGCTGGTATGGCTAGTTTAATTATGACTCTTCCCACTCTATTTGATTTACAGACACATGGGGAAAAATTGACTGAAGTTACAAAGTTTCAAACTGAAAGTAGCTGGTATCTTGATCTCTTTGCTAAGCAATTCATCGGTTCCTTTGATACAACCAAGTATGGGGCTATTCCAATGATTTTTGTCGGACTACTCCCCTTTATTTTGACCATTTTATTTTTTACGATGAAATCTATTAAGTTTCACGTGAAACTTATCTATGCAATCTTCTTTGCATTTCTAATTGCCAGCTTTTATATAGAAGCTCTTGATTTATTTTGGCAAGGTATGCATACTCCAAATATGTTTTTACATCGCTATTCTTGGATTTTCTCTACCTTGTTAATTTACACAGCAGCGGAAGTCTTAAATCGTCTGAAAGAAATTAAAATCTGGAATTTTTTAGTTTCGCTTTTTCTTATAGTAACAGGATTTTTAACTACCATCTATCTAAAATTACATTATTCTTTTTTAACAGATTTGAATATTCTACTGACTCTTGAATTTTTGGTTGTCTATTCTCTTTTACTCCTTGCAGTTATCAAAAAGTTTATCTCTGTAAATCTATTTGCCATTCTAATCTCTTTATTTATGATGGTTGAAATAAGTTTAAATGCTTCATCTCAAATGGACGGAATTGCTAAGGAATGGGGATTTGCTTCTCGAAGTTCATATAATCGAGATATCCCAGCTATGGAATCTTTCTCAACATATATTGGAAATCAATTTACTCGTACTGAGAAACTAGAGACTCAGACAGGAAATGACAGTATGAAATTCAACTACAATGGAATCTCTCAATTTTCATCTGTTCGAAATCGTTCAGCAAGCTCTACTTTGGATAAACTTGGGTTTAAATCCTCTGGGACTAATCTCAATCTCCGCTATGCAAATAATAGTATTTTGGCTGATAGTTTATTTGGTATCCAGTATAATATCTCAGACAGTCCTATTGATAAGTATGGTTTTAAAGATATCTATCAAAAAGATAATCTTACCCTATATGAAAATCAATTCTCTCTTCCGATTGCCTTTGCTAGTCAGTCTGTTTACAATGATGTCAAGTTCAATGAACACACTTTGGATAATCAAGCCTCGTTTTTAAATCAACTTGCCAACGTCAATTTTGATTATTTTTCTCCAATACCTTATGAAAAAACTGAAAATACTGATGATTTGATTAGTGTTACAAGTTCTTCAAATGAGGATGCAGCAATCCAGTATCAAATTGAAGTACCAGAAAACAGCCAAGTTTATCTTTCTTTCACAAATCTTCACTTTTCTAATGATAAACAAAAGAAGGTTGACATCCTTGTAAATGGAGAAAAGAAAACTTTTACAACTGATAATGCCTTCTCCTTCTTTAATCTAGGTTATACAAAAGAGACAAAAACTTTCAATATTCATGTTAGTTTCCCTGGAAATTCACAAGTATCATTTGAATCTCCTACCTTCTATCGTTTAGATACCCAAACTTTCACCAAGGCAATTCAAAAAATTAAAGAACAACCTGTAACAGTATCAACTTCTAAAAACAAGGTTTTTGCTACATATGATGTCCAACAAGATACATCTATTTTCTTCACTATTCCTTATGACAAAGGTTGGTCTGCCTACCAAGATGGTAAGAAAATAGAAATTAAACAAGCTCAAACTGGCTTTATGAAAGTTGACATTCCAAAGGGAAAAGGAACTATTACACTTTCCTTCATTCCCAATGGTTTTATTACTGGAGCAATCTGTTCCTTTACTTCTCTTTTACTATTTGGAATCTATAATCACAAACGAAAGTCTTCTAAGACATAAAAGAGGCTAGGCAAAAACTCAATTTCAGGAAAATGAAGTAAATCTTCCCACAATAAAACGCATAGTATCAAGGTTTTCAACACCTGATATTATGCGTTTTTATGATTTTAAAGACTTTTTGCCCAGCCTCTTTTAATCTTCCTCCATTTTCTTAGGTTGATAGGCTAGCATACCTAAACCAATAAATAGAGCTAGTATCACGGCAAGGAAAACGACTTGATGATAAATATTTCCTGTCATAGAAATTGTTTGTCGTAATCCAGAAACCGAATAACTCATTGGTAACCAAGGATTAATGGCTCTAAAGAAATCATTTGTCAAGGCAATTGGATAAGTACCGGCACTTGATGCTAGCTGTAATAAAAGCAAAATAAGAGAGAAGAAAGCTCCTATACGGCTATTCCATGTTGTTAAAGCAGTCACCATGGACATGAATACTAAACTTGTTAGGATAATGAGAATAAATGTTCTCATTTCATGATTAGCAGTTAAACCAATAATATGAACTCCTCCATATACCAAAATTCCTGCTAAAACAGCTATAATACCATTTATTTCAGCTCGAGATTTCAACCAAGCCCAACGGCTCTCTGGATGACGTCCTGAAGGCAACTTCGCAAAGATCATATTCGTTGATATTGCTGCAACAAAAAGAGCAACTGATATCATATAAGGAGCCATTGCAATTCCATTTACAGGAACTTGATCATTGTCTGTTTTTGAAAGATTGAGTGGATTTGACAAAATCTCTGCATTTTTAGATTCTGTTGATGCTGATTTGAGTTGATCACTAGCATTACTTAGTCCTTTTCCTAAAGAAGCAACTCCTGTCTGTAAATCTTCCACTCCAGAAGTTAACTTTGTTCCACCTTCTGCTAGTTTCCCAGCTCCATCTGCCAATTTATTAGCTCCATTCTCTAATTGAGAAGCACCTGAAATTAACTGACTGGATTTGTCAGCTAGTTGGCTAGAGCCTGACTGCAATTTATCAACTCCTGCTATCAATTCTTGACTCTTTTGATTCAATTGGTTAGAGCCAGTTGATAATTTTTCAATACCAGACACTAATTCTGGAGTTTTTTCAACTAATTGACCAACTCCTGCTGTCAAGCTAGAAGATTTTTGTGTCAAGGTGTTTGAGCCTGAAACTAGTTGATCCAAACTACCTGTCAAGGTGGCATTTTTTTCACTTAGTTGACTTGCGCCTTGAGAAAATTTATCAACACCTGCAATATATGCGTTTACACCTAGTGCAATCGACTGACTAGCAGGAACTAATTTCCTCGTCACTGCTCCCTGTATTTCTGTTAATCCACTTGACAATCCTGTCAAAGAAGTAGAAGCAAGCGGTAATACTTGATTAGCTTGATTTTTTAAAATCGAAAGATTAGATGATTGATTTTGTAAGTTTTCTAAACTTCCCTGTAAACCTTTAACTAAAGCTACAATTGACTGAGCCGATTGAATACTATCAGTTGAATTTTGAGATACAGAAGCGCTTATCTCAGCTTGTTGCTCACTTGTCAATGATTGATAAGCTGCTGTCGATTGAATATTGGCTAATGTAGTTGCTTTATCAGACTGAGCACTTGCTAACATTTGATTAGAAAGAGATGCTATACTTGATAAAACAGAATCTAATTGTTTTGTATCTCCAACATCAATATTTTGAATAGCTTGACTTAACTGATTTAGACCGGAAGATAATTGAGCAATTTGATCTTTTTGATCAGACGAAGCATCTAACTTGCTAGAAAGTTGTTGAATTCCTTCACTTAATTGCTCCAGCCCCATTCGAAGTGTAGCTGATTGATTGGATAACTGATTAGCACCTGTTGCAAGATTTCCCACTCCGTTTGTATAGGCACTAACACCAGATGAAAATTGAGTAAGACCAGCATTGAGCTGAGAAACACCGCCAGTATAGGATTCTACACCAGTATATAACTGATTGATTCCTCTCACTAATTCAGGACTTTTAGAAGATAATTGACCTAATCCGCTATCTAATTGACTCACTGCACTAGTATATGTAACTAAACCACTATTAAAATTCCCTAAGCCAAGATGAAGTTGTTCAACACCAGAGACATAAGAGGATAATCCTTTAGTAAACTGCTCCGTTCCATTTGAAAATGTTAAACTTGAATCTGCTAAAGAGTGTAGGTTAGTAGTTAATGTTTGACTTCCTGTCGCTAACTGATTCGCTCCATCAGTTAATTTTTCACTACCAGAAGCTGCTTGACTCATCCCATCCTTTAAATCGATTATTTTGTTAAATAAGGCTTTAGTATAGGTCTCAGTTACATTTGTAGAAACATTCTGCTTTAATTGTGTCATTGCAGAATCACTCATCTTGCTTGCAATAAAGCTATGACCACTTGAAGTCTGATAATCGATTTGCATTTGCTCTGGATGATTCGTTAAAATAGAAGATGCTTTTTCAGATAAATCACTGGGTAAAGTCACTACCATATAGTAATCGCCATCTTCCAATCCCTTCTTTCCTTCTTCTTCATCTACAAAATGAAAATCCAAGGTTTTATTTTCTTTTAAATTGGACACCATGTCTTTTCCTAGTGCCATAGTATTACCATTATAGGAAGCCTCTTTATCATTATTGACAACTGCCACAGGTAAGTCAGACAATTGACCATATGGATCCCACATTGATGACAAAAATATGATATTGTACAGAGCTGGAATAAAAGAAATCCCGATCATGACAATAATAAAGGTTGGTTTTTTAAAAATTGCTTTCCATTCTTTAAACATAGATTCTCCTTTTTTAAACATATTGTCTAAAATTTTGATATAATAGATTATACATTAAAAAATCTAAATTACAAGATAAAAAATCCATTTTTTAGACAGATAGTCTAATTTGTTTACAAGGAGGAAATATGCAAGAAAGTAACAAACGCTTAAAAACAAAGCGAACTATTGAAAATGCTATGGTACAATTACTGATGGAACAGCCATTTGATCAAATTTCTACTGTCAAGCTAGCAGAAAAAGCCGGAATTAGTCGTTCCAGCTTCTATACTCACTATAAGGATAAGTATGATATGATCGAGCACTATCAAAGCAAACTATTCCATACATTTGAATATATTTTTCAAAAACATACTCATCACAAAAGAGAAGCTATTTTAGAAGTATTTGAATATCTGGAGTCAGAACCACTTCTGGCTGCCCTTCTTTCTGAAAATGGGACTAAAGAAATCCAAAATTTCTTACGAAATAAACTTCATATCATGCTCAGTACAGATTTACAAAAGCGATTTATTCAACTAAATCTAAACACCACTGAATTAGAATATAGTAGCATCTATCTAACTCATGCACTTTTTGGTGTCTGTCAAACTTGGATTGCACATGGAAAAAAAGAAAGTCCTCAAGAAATAACAGACTTCCTTATGAAGATGCTTGGTGATGCAAATTGATATAAAAAGAGGAACACAGATGTGTTCCCTTTTATCTATACTCCGCCAGTAGGACTCGAACCTACGACATCATGATTAACAGTCATGCGCTACTACCAACTGAGCTATGGCGGATAAAATAGTCCGTACGGGATTCGAACCCGTGTTACCGCCGTGAAAAGGCGGTGTCTTAACCCCTTGACCAACGGACCTTCTATCTGTAGCAGATATAACCATTATATCAATTTCTTGCTAATTGTCAATCACTTTTGAGATTTTTTCTCTAAAATATCTTTTAATTTTCTAATTTTTAATCTTGAAATAGGACAACGATGGTCTTCATAGAAAACAATTTCTAAGTTTTTTCGATCAATCTCTCTGATATTGCCTATATTTACCAAAAATGACTTATGAGGAGAATAAAATCGCTGAGTATGTTTGTCCTTTTCCTGAATATCTGTCATGGTACCGTAAAACTCTTTGGCAAAATTCTTACCAATAATGCGCAATTTATGAGAGACTCCTGTCGTTTCAATATACAAAATATCATGGTAAGGGATTTTTAAATCATTTCCCTTGTAATTGTAGTCAAAATAGTCTACAACATCTTCATTTTCAAGTAACATACTCTTCGTGTAGAAGATATTTTGCTCAATTCTCTTCTTAAACATCTCATCATTGATATCCTTATCAACAAAATCTAGGGCTGATACCTGGTATTTATAGGTCAGAGTCGCAAACTCTGATCGACTAGTGATAAAGACGATAATAGCGTAAGGATTGTAATGACGAATGAGTTGAGCCACTTCAAATCCCTTTTTCTCAATCCCATGAATATCGATATCTAGGAAATAAAGCTGATTTACTTCATCGTTCTCAATGTATTCTTCAAATTCACGGACTTTTCCCGTTGTCTTGTATGATATTGGAATATTCGATTCTTTCGAAATTTCATCCAATATTCTTTCTAGTCTCACTTGATGTTCAATAACATCTTCTAAAATTAAAACTTTCATTCAAATTCCCTCTTAAATCTAATAATTTGTCTAAATGTACTGCCTTCCATCTCTGTTTCTAAAATAATATTGTTGTACTTATTTAGTAGTTCTTTTACATTATTTAATCCGACTCCGCGATTTCTTCCCTTAGTAGAGAATCCTAAGGCAAATAGATCTCCTGAAGGAGTCATCGTCATTTTACATGAATTCTGAATCACAATAACTGTTTCAGTTTCCATCTTAATAACTGCTACTTCCATCTGCTTTTTATAGCTATCAGCTGAACCTTCAACAGCATTGTTCAATAAAACACTCATGATACGAACCAAATCCAATAGTTCGATTGGGAGCTTGGTAATCGTATCTTTTACTTCCAGTGTAAACTCTACACCATTATTTCGAGCATAGACAATGGACTGAGCAACCAAACTTCGTAAAGCTGAATCTTCTATGTTGTTCAAATCAAAGTAAGTGTACTTATCTGAACGCAGTTTATGATTGGCTTTGACCAAAACTTCATTGTAAACTCTGTCAATTTCCTGTAAATCACCACTGTCAATTGCCATCTGCATACTGACAAGCATTCCAGCATAGTCATGTCGAAAACCACGGATTTCATTATACAGTCCGACAATTTCGTCTGTATAGTTTTGTAAATGTTTCTGTTCAAATTTCTTCTGCTTCAAAGCAATCTCTTTCTCCATTTGTTCTTTATGCGAATTCATTGCAAAGAAGGTCAAAAGGAGAGAAATAAAGACAATAGATGACAAAATACTTCCAAAACTATTCAAATGTTTAACCGTACTTACCATATCTGAAACGAAAGATGCAGTATGGAGCAGTAGTAAAGCAAACAATACTTTTTTCAAGAAAGGATAAAGGTAGTCCTTATCAAAATAGGCTAGTTCTAGATGGAAATAATGAATGATTTTTAAGATAACAACATAAGTCAATACCGTTACAACGAAAAAGAATGGGTCATGATATTGTAAAACAAAATTATCTCCTGTTATAGAAGAGAAAGTTACGGACAGAAAGTTATGAGTGCTCTCATATAAAAGTGCTAGTAGTAAACTTAGGAATAATCCTCTATCCCTCTCATACTGTTTAATCCATCGAAAATAGGAATATAAGCCCAAAGGAAATAAAAATGTTGCAATCCCTAACCCATCTAAATTTAGAAGATATAAGGGAAAATCAAGTGCTATTGCTGTTAGTAATGTATAAGCACCAAAAACGTATAGTTCTCTTCTATTTACTTGACCTTTACAAATTAAATGGTAACTGTAACTAATAATTAAAAAATAAACAATAACTGTCCCAAATCCAAGCAAATTCATTACTCTTTCTCCTTATTTCATTACTGTTTTATTTGGAAAATAAAATCACGGAGTAATCTTGACAGTCTACTTTCCCCACCTTTAATCTTTTGCAAGTCTTTTTCCTTCAAGGCTACAAACTGTTCCAATTTAACTGTGTTTTTCATAATAAAATCTCCTAAAATGTTTTTTTCTTGTAAGCTAACTTACAAAAACCATTATACAAAATGAAATTTCATTTTAGATAAAATTCTCTCAACTGTCATTTTTTTCTCCCCAAGTGTACTTTTTTAAGAAAAAAGCCGGGAAAATTCCCAGCTTTGCTACTATATTGATCCCAGCAGGATTCGAACCTGCGACCGTTCGCTTAGAAGGCGAATGCTCTATCCAGCTGAGCTATGAGACCTAACACATCTATTCTACCAAAAATTCAATTAAAAGTCAATTTTCTATTTATGATAGGGTGATCCCTGCTGAATCGTAAAAGCGCGATAGATTTGTTCAACAAGAACTAGTCTCATTAACTGATGTGGTAAAGTTAGACGGCCAAAACTAACAGAAAGATTGGCTCTCTTTTTTACATCCTGTGCTAACCCCAGACTCCCTCCAATAATAAAGGTAAGAGTAGAAAATCCTTTTATAGAAGCTTCTTCTAACTGCTTACTAAATTCTTCTGAGGAGAAAGTTTTCCCTTCAATAGCTAACGCAATAACAAAATCACGGTCGCCAACTTTTGATAAAATTCTTTGACCTTCTATTTCTAAAATCTTTTGATTTTCTGATTCACTGGCCTTATCTGGTGTTTTTTCATCTGCTAGCTCAATCATTTCAAGCTTAGCAAATCTAGAAATTCGTTTTAAATACTCTGCAATACCATCTTTTAAATACTTTTCTTTCAGTTTCCCAACTGTTACAACTTTAATTTTCATGACTCTATTCTAACATATTCTCTATTTTTTCACATCTTATTCACAAAATAAAAAAATAGATTTCAATTGAGAAAATCACAGTTTTAAAAGAGTTATCCACAGTTTGTGTAAAACTTTTGTGTTTAAGTTATAATTAAGCTAGTCAGTTTATACTTTCAGTAATTCAAAAATATGGAGGCAAATATGAAACATTTAAAAACATTTTACAAAAAAGGGTTTCAATTATTAGTCGTTATCGTCATTAGCTTTTTTAGTGGAGCCTTGGGTAGTTTTTCAATAGCTCAACTAACTCAAAAAAGTAGTATAAGCAACTCCAACAATAATAGCACTATCACACAAACTGCCTATAAGAACGAAAATTCAACAACACAGGCTGTTAATAAAGTAAAAGATGCTGTTGTTTCTGTTATTACTTATTCAGCAAACAGACAAAATAGCGTATTTGGCAATGATGAGACTGATACAGATTCTCAGCAAATCTCTAGTGAAGGATCGGGAGTTATTTATAAAAAGAATGATAAAGAAGCTTACATCGTCACCAATAATCACGTTATAAATGGCGCCAGCAAAGTAGATATTCGATTGTCAGATGGGACTAAAGTACCTGGAGAAATCGTCGGAGCGGATACTTTCTCTGATATTGCTGTCGTCAAAATCTCTTCAGAAAAAGTGACAACAGTAGCTGAGTTTGGTGATTCTAGCAAGTTAACCGTAGGAGAAACTGCTATTGCTATTGGTAGCCCATTGGGTTCTGAATATGCAAATACTGTCACTCAAGGTATCGTATCTAGTCTTAATCGAAATGTATCTTTAAAATCTGAAGATGGACAAGCCATTTCTACAAAAGCCATCCAAACTGATACTGCTATTAACCCAGGTAACTCTGGTGGCCCACTAATCAATATTCAAGGACAGGTTATCGGAATTACCTCAAGTAAAATTGCCACAAATGGAGGAACATCTGTAGAAGGCCTTGGTTTCGCAATTCCTGCAAATGATGCTATCAATATTATTGAACAGTTAGAAAAGAACGGAAAAGTGACACGCCCAGCTTTGGGAATCCAGATGGTTAATTTATCTAATATAAGTACAAGCGACATCAGAAGACTTAATATTCCAAGCAGTGTAACATCTGGTGTAGTTGTTCGTTCTGTGCAAAGTAATATGCCTGCAAATGGTCACCTTGAAAAATACGATGTTATTACAAAAGTAGATGACAAAGACATTACTTCATCAACAGACTTACAAAGTGCTCTTTACAATCATTCTATCGGAGACACCATTAAGATCACTTACTATCGTAACGGTAAAGAAGAAACTACATCTATTAAACTTGACAAGAGTTCAGGTGATTTAGAATCTTAATTGACATCTATGTAAAGAAAACTTTACATAAGAGAAAAGATGTGTTAGTGTAGAATCATGGAAAAATTTGAAATGATTTCTATCACGGATATACAAAAAAATCCCTATCAACCTCGAAAAGAATTTGATAGAGAAAAACTAGATGAACTAGCACAGTCTATCAAAGAAAATGGTATCATTCAACCGATTATTGTTCGTCAATCTCCTGTAATTGGTTATGAAATCCTTGCAGGAGAGAGACGCTATCTGGCTTCACTTTTAGCTGGTCTAACATCTATCCCCGCTGTTGTTAAACAACTTTCAGACCAAGAAATGATGGTCCAGTCCATCATTGAAAATTTACAAAGAGAAAATTTAAATCCAATAGAAGAAGCACGCGCCTATGAATCTCTCGTAGAGAAAGGATTTACCCATGCTGAAATTGCAAATAAAATGGGCAAGTCTCGTCCTTATATCAGCAACTCCATTCGTTTGCTTTCCTTGCCATATGCTATCCTATCAGAAGTAGAAAGTGGCAAACTATCACAAGCCCATGCACGTTCTCTAGTTGGGTTGAATAAGGAACAACAAGACTATTTCTTTCAACGAATTATAGAAGAAGACATTTCTGTAAGAAAGTTAGAAGCTCTTCTGACAGAGAAAAAACAAAAGAAACAGCAAAAAACTGATCATTTCATACAAAATGAAGAAGAGCAGTTAAAAAAACTACTCGGATTAGATGTAGAAATCAAATTGTCTAAAAAAGACAGTGGAAAAATCATTATTTCTTTTTCAAATCAAGAAGAATACAGTAGAATTATCAACAGCCTGAAATAAGGCTGTTCTTTTATTTTTTTATCTCACAAGGTTATCCACTATTTTTTTCGATAAAAAGCTTACTAAATCAATAGTTTCTGACTTTATCCCCAACCTGTGGATAAAACTTGATAACATTGTGGATTATTTTTCACAGCTTGTGGAAAATTCTTGCTATCTATGGTAAAATATCTCTAGTATTAAACTTTTAAATAGTAAAGGAGGAGAAAGGA